>CAIQOG010000150.1 GCA_903873355.1 uncultured Bacteroidales bacterium | reverse complement strand
TGCAGTATGTTTGTGGCCATGGGAAAGAAGTCGCGCCGACATTCTGTCGACCGGAATGGTGATACGAAATCACACAAAAGTATATTGCTGAAATTTGTACTCGATGAGCGCATTTGTGACGGATTTTATTATGCTTCTTCCATGCGGATACTCAATAAAATTCTTGCTGATCCTTCCGTATTGTTGTTACCTCCTGAAAAAGTAAATATTGATGAGGGTGTTGGGAAAAAACGGGTAGATTTATAGAAATGACTGGTTTTAATACAGCATCGGCTAAACTTCATTATGAAATTCAGCCGATGCTGTTATTTTTTACTGGTGTATGTTTTGCTATTACTTAGTTGTTTTTGTTGCTCCGGTGTAGGCATTAACCGGAGGATTCTGAGTAGTACAACTTGTTGCAGCAAACAAACATAGAACAAACACTGAAATAACCAAAACTGTTTTCTTATTCACGATTTTCATAATCAGAATTGTATTAATTGCAAATATGATATTATAACGCCATAGTTACTTTAAAGTTATAAGTCAGACTAATAATTTGCTCAATATTAATATAGTTTATACAATTACTTAAAATTTATTTTCTTTACTTTGAATCCCATTTCGAGAAGAATGTCTGAAATTTTCACTCTGAAATCACCCTGAACAAGTATTTCACCATCACGCGAAGAACCTCCCGCGCCACATTTCACTTTAAGAAGCTTAGCCAGTTCTTTCAGTTCGTCGTCTTTTCCTTTAAAATCGGTTATAAGCGTGGCCGGTTTTCCGTTGCGCTTGTCTAGTTCTACCCGCAAAGGCTCTGACTGACGTTTTTTACTCGGTTTACTTATTGTTGCTTCTGGTGTTTCGGCCACTTGAGGAACAATATTCTTTACTTCATTTAGTTTGTCTCTCCAATCCATAAATCCATTTACAATTTAATTATTTACGATTTACAATTTAATGTGTCATTATTCCCCTTCAGGGGTTAGGGGCAATCATTTTGAAGATTTCCCAAATAATAATTCCTCCGGTTACACTAACATTCAGCGAATGTTTTGTTCCAAATTGCGGAATTTCAATGCAACCATCACAACCATCAACCACGCTTTGTTGAACGCCTTTTACCTCGTTTCCCAGAATAACAGCGTATTTTTTCGATTTATCCAGTTTTAAATCGGGTAACATCGTACTTCCTTCGGCTTGTTCGATGGCAAAGACCGTGTAACCATCAAACTTTAGTTGTTCTACGGCTTTGTGCGTATCTTCAAAATACTTCCAGTCAACTGTATTTTCAGCGCCTAATGCCGTTTTGTGTATTTCGGGTTGTGGCGGTGTGCTGGTGATGCCGCATAAATACACAGCTTCCACCAAAAATGCATCGCCGGTACGAAATACAGAACCTACGTTGTGCAGACTACGCACATTATCAAGTACTACTACAAGCGGCGTTTTCTTCTCTTCTTTGAATTCCTCTACCGTGAGGCGATTCATTTCGGTTATTTTAAGTTTCTTCATAAAACAGCGGTCAGCAGTAAACAGTGAGCAGTAAGCATATTTTTAGTCGTTTACTGCTTGCCGTTTGCTGCTATTTAAAAAGTGTAATTGCTCGTTCAATAATGGTATCAATGCCTTTAGCCTGATCGGCAACTTTAATGCTGTCGCGAATATCTGGGTCGATACCCCATTCAGTGTCTTGCATGGATGCATCGTACATGGGCGAAGATGAAAACCGTATCAGCCAACCGTTTGGTAATTCGCTCGAAAGTGGTAATCCACCGCCGCCCCCGGTTTTGTCGCCAACAATAATTGCATTTGGAGCTTGTTTCATGCGGTTTACAAAATCATTGGTAGCGCTGTAGGCTTTCCGATTGGTAAGCACAGCCACCGGAAGCTGCCATTGAACATTTTTACTTGCAGGAGTTTTAATTTCTACAGGTTCAGATAAGTCGGAATGACCATCACCTGTTTTGTGACGCATATAGCCTGTCACCGTTTCCTCTTTGAAAAAATATGAAGCCAGCTGTTTGGAATAGTCGAGCGAACCGCCGCCATTATTACGTACATCAATTATCAGGCCTTTACAACTACTGAAATACCTCATAATATAAGCTACATTGGTGTCGCTAAAACCATCCGAAAAGTCTTCATAATACATGTATCCAATCGTTCCGTTATTTATTTTTGCATAGTGAAATCCACCTGCAATCATATAATTTGTGCCTAAATACCGACTGTTGGTTATTAGTGTGGTGCTGAAATTTGCCGGATAATCCTGAAACCATTTCCAATAACGACTAATATTGAAATCAGAATAGAGATTCACATGACCGTCTTTTAGTTCATTCAACATGTTGCCCATTAAATTGAAAAATGAGTAATCGTTTTTGACTGTGTCAACACGAGTTCCATAAACCGTATGAATAGAATCCCAGTTGATGTGTTTATAATCCAGATAACAATATTTCGTGTCTATAATCTGCCACAATGCCTCAAAATTACCTTTGTAGGTATTTGGCTGCTGTGTCGGCTCATTCATGCACGATGAAAGTAATAGTGCTGAAAACAGGATAATTAAACTGATCTTTTTCATTCTATTTCATTGGAAACTGAGAATTGATTAATTGAAAATTTAATCTTTGGGTGAAATAAAATTCTTTGGAGCTTTATTTTTTCTCCCGGCAAAATTAATGACATCAAATGTTGTTCCGACTAGCAAACTGAATTCACTGCGGTTGAAAACCAAATTATTTGCCGAATAGCGTAAATCACTAATTTTCATCCCAAAATTCCACACCGAACGGTTGAAAGGTACATCCACCGAGAAAGTACCCAGCAAGCCACGTTTATTATGTAACGAACTGAAATGAAACGCATCGGTCAGATTTCCGAGTTCAAACATTTCGTAATAGGAAGCTCCTGCTTTAGGTACAAACATATACCCGATGAGCGGAGTTTGCAATGAAAGTTTTAGTTTGAGGGTTTTACGTCGCAACGGAATATCATAGGTTGCCAGTCCGGTCAGATTCAGGTTAGTAGCCATATCCAGATTCACCGGATTATTGATATTTCGCTCCAGGTTTTTTAAGCCGAAATCCACATCCCAAAGACCGCCAACCTGAAGTTTTATTCTATTTACAGGATTAAGTCTGTATTCAATTCCCCACACGTAATTGGCTCCGAGATACAATAAATCGCTTGTTATTTCAGTGTTTAAAGCTATGCCTGCTCCAAGTCTGAGTTTACTAAGCGTTGAATACCTGGTGTTAGTTTTATTTAAAAATCTCCGCGATTCGCTATCATAGCCCAACCCTATGCCACTGTAAGTAGTAGGTGAAAGATAAGGATCAAGAAAACTGAGCGTTGAAAGGTTGAAAGAGTTGGTTTTTGATGTTAGCAGGTATTTGTTTTCATCAGTGTTTTGGGCTGAAACAACCCCATTCACCAGCAAAAAGAACAACAGAATCCGGATTTTATCCATTGGGTAAATATAACAACGATTAGTTTGCAAAAATAGCGAAAATGTTTCGGATGAAGTCCGGTTTTATGCTGCCGGAATAAAAAACTCCGGTTTGGTCAGAATTTCATCAACCAAACCGGAGTTTCTTTAAGTAAGGTAGTTTAAAATATTTAATGATATATTTCTACCACAATAGATCACATAGAAAAAAGGGAATAAAAAAAACTTAGTTCACATAGCAAAAGTATCTGACGATACTTTTACGTGGTCTTTATTTATCCCGTAATTAGGGATAATGCTATGTGATCTAGGTCTTATCTCTTCAAATCAAAACTATTGTGAACTATGTGATAAAAAACATCTCAATAATAATTGCTATTTACTTAAATTATTTTTTTTCGTGCCAGTCGCCGTTCACTATTATAAGTTCAACGAGTTTATCCACAGCATCATCTTCGGGGATATTCTTTTCGAGGCAGTTCTTTTTCTTGTACAGACTCACCTTTCCGCGTCCTGCTCCCACATAACCATAATCAGCATCGGCCATTTCACCCGGACCATTTACAATACAACCCATAATGCCGATTTTCAGACCGGTGAGGTGTGAGGTTCTGGCTTTTACACGAGCCACCACTGTTTGAAGTTTAAACTGGGTACGACCACATCCGGGGCACGAAATAAATTCGGTCTTAGTGATGCGGACACGCGATGCCTGAAGGATTCCGAACGCCACCGAATTTACTGCTTCAACCGAAATTGCCGCTTTGTTTACAAGGAAAAGTCCATCGCCAAAACCATCAATAAACAACACACCGAGATCGGCAGCCGCCTTTATCTGAAGGTGTTGCAGGTCAGTTTCGGCATATTCGCGATAAACCAACACAGGAACAGTTGCACCGGCATTAAGCAGCGTATGGAAAAATGCCCTCATTTCGCCCACAGGATTTGTATGAGTAGTTCCGAGTAAAACCACCACGTCTTTTCGCTCAAGCAATATAGCCAGTACCTGCGGAGTCAAATCGGGATAAGAAAGTTTCAGGAATTTAATGGTTGAAATGTCAGACACCAATGCCTCTATCGTTTCAGGAGTATATATTGAGTAACTTTCGCCGTTGGTTGAGAGAATTTTGCCATCGGACAGGATATAATCGGGCACAGTTGCAAAACCACCATCGTCAGCTGCAATTACTACCGGTACATTTTCGCCTCCTATATTTCCAACAGCATGCGTTTTGCGGCGGCTGTATTCGAAGCGCGAATGAAGCAGATGTTCGGTAGCTTCAATAGGCGCATGACCGTCGCGGGCAGTGATGTACGAAACCAGTAACCGTCCCACAGGAATTTCACATTCAGGTTCTTCGCTCAACGAAACGCGAATGGTGTCGCCAATGCCATCGGCCAGTAAACCGCCGATTCCCACTGCCGATTTAATACGGCCATCTTCGCCGTCGCCGGCTTCGGTAACGCCAAGGTGGAGCGGATAGCTGAATCCACGTTTCTGCATTTCTTCCACTAGTAAACGCACAGTTTGAACCATCATCACAGTGTTGGATGTTTTCATGGATATCACCACGTTATGAAAATTCTCCTCACGGCAAATGTTCAGAAATTCCAGACACGATTCAACCATTCCACGTGACGTGTCGCCATAGCGGTTCATCATACGTTCGCTCAATGAACCGTGATTTACTCCGATGCGGATGGCAGTGTTGTTTTCCTTGCAGATATTCAGAAATGGAATAAACCGTTCGCGAATTTTCTGGTATTCAGCTTCAAATTCTTCTTCGGTATAATCGGTTGTGTCGCCGGGTTTGATGCTTCCCACGTAATTTCCGGGGTTAATGCGCACTTTTTCAACCCGTTGCGCAGCCACATCGGCGGCGTTGGCATTGAAGTGAATATCGGCCACCAAAGGCACTTCGCAGTTTTTTTCGCCCAGCTGTCTGTGAATTAAGCCAATACTTTCGGCTTCGCGAACGCCCTGAGTTGTAAAACGGACAATGTCGCCACCTGCTTCTACAATCCGAAGTGCCTGAGCTACTGAATTTTCCACATCGTTGGTGTCGGTATTGGCCATTGACTGCACCCGAACCGGCTGATTACCACCCAATAAGAGTTTTCCGACATGAATTGTATCCGACAAACGACGATTATAATTGAACTGATTTAATTTCCACATATTTGAGTTTGTAAAGTTTGAAAGTTTATAAAGTGAAAAGTTTTGGGAGTACAAAATTACTCTTTTTGACCATAGAAACGTAAATCGGGGCAAAAAGTTGATAAATTGAACTGAAAATGTCAATCATGGCAATTTTTTTGGACAATTTTTGTTTTAAAGCCGTACCTTTGCATCTCTTTATAATTCTTAACACTATGCAGATTCATTTCCAACCCAAACTGTTTTCCACACTCAAAAACTACACAAAACAACAATTTTATGCCGATGCCATGTCTGGTATTATTGTTGGTATTGTGGCATTGCCACTGGCTATTGCTTTCGGTATTGCTTCGGGTGTAACTCCTGAAAAAGGAATTTTCACGGCTATTATAGCCGGTTTTATCATCTCATTCTTTGGTGGCAGTAAAGTGCAGATTGGCGGTCCTACGGGAGCGTTTATTGTCATTGTATATGGCATTGTACAGCAGTACGGTGTTACCGGACTAGCTATTGCCACCATGATTGCCGGTGTGATGCTTATTGCCATGGGCTTGCTCAGGCTCGGAACAGTTATCAAATTTATTCCTTATCCGGTTATTGTTGGATTCACAAGCGGTATTGCGCTCACCATTTTTGCCACTCAGATAAAAGATTTGTTCGGACTTCACATTGCCAAAGTTCCGGGCGATTTTATCAGTAAATGGATAGTGTATGGACAGCATTTCGATACGGTGAACTTTTGGGCATTGGGGGTCGGTTTGATTTCAATTATTGTGATTGCTGTTACTCCTAAATTCTCGAAGAAAATCCCCGGATCGCTCATTGCCATTGTATTGATGACGGTGATAGTGTATTTTCTGCGGAATAAATTTGGCATTTCGGGCATCGAAACTATTGGTGACCGCTTCACCATCGACCCATCTTTGCCAAAAGCCGCCACACCTCAAATTGATTTCACAGCTATACGAATGTTACTTCCTGCAGCTTTTACTATTGCCATGCTGGGTGCAATTGAATCCTTGCTTTCGGCTACTGTGGCCGATGGTGTGATTGGTGATAAACATCATTCTAATACCGAACTTATTACTCAAGGAATTGCCAACGTGGTAGCACCTATATTTGGTGGAATACCTGCAACGGGGGCTATTGCACGTACCATGACCAATATAAACAACGGTGGTCGCACACCGGTAGCCGGAATTATTCATGCCGTGGTGCTGGCTTTGGTTCTGCTTTTTTTAGGTGGATTGACCAAACATATTCCGATGGCTTGCCTGGCAGGTGTGCTGATTATTGTGTCGTACAACATGAGCGAATGGCGCACGTTCAAAGGATTGCTGAAAAACGCCAAATCGGATGTGGCGGTTCTGCTTACCACTTTCTTGCTTACGGTTATTTTCGACCTGACCATTGCCATTGAAATTGGACTGTTGATGGCTGCCGTGCTTTTTATTCGTCGTATTTCCGAAACCTCGTCTATTTCTGTATTCAAGGAAAAAGTGAAAGATGCCGACTTTGTGGAAGGAAGTGCTGATACCGAGAAACTGACTGTTCCGAAAGGCGTGGAAGTATACGAAATCGAGGGACCGTTCTTTTTTGGTGTGGCCAATAAGTTTGAAGAAACCATGAAAACCCTTAGCGACCGTAATAAAGTTCAGATTATCCGTATGCGGAAAGTGCCTTTTATGGACTCTACCGGTGCTCATAACCTAAAAAACCTTATCCACTCGGCACAAAAAGATAAAGTTACGATTTTACTTTCGGGTGTAAATGAAACCGTTCACGCCGTACTGGAAAAGAACGGAATTGTTGAACTGCTAGGTACCACCAATGTTTGCAGCAATATCAATAAAGCATTGGCTCGGGCAGAAGAAATTGTGAAAACAAAAAAATAGAAAAGAACATCAAAAAAACGATTTTCAACAAAAAAGTACAAAATGTTTTACTGTTTCAAAGCAAAAGTGTATTTTTGTATAGATTTTTTTGAAAAATGACGAATAAATACGAAGAATTAATTCAGGGATTTGAAGCCAAACTTCGAAAACTGATTTCGGAGTACAAGTCATTGCAAGAACAAAATAACCTGCTAACTGCAGAATTAGATCGTAAACAAACGGATTTAATGAAAGCTCATCAGGAAATTCTTGAACTTCGGAAAAATTACGACCATTTGCGGATGGCAAAAAATCTGAGTGGTTCGGATGTTGAAAAAGCCGAATCGAAACAGAAAATTGCCGGAATGGTGCGGGAAATTGACAAATGTTTAGCTCTTTTGGATGAATAGAGCTTATGAAAGACGATAAATTATTAATAAATGTTCTGATTAATGGTACTAATATGCCGTTAAGAATTCTTCGTAGCGACGAAGAAATGTATCGCAATGCTGAAAAGTTAGTAAAAAAAAAAATGGACTTATATTTGAAAAAATATCATCAAGAGTCTTTAATGAAAATCCTGACGTATGTTGCTTATGACATTGCACTTATTGTACACAAGTTGGAATTTCGTGATGATGAAGTGCCAATAGCAGAAAAAATTCAGCATAC
>CAIQOG010000149.1 GCA_903873355.1 uncultured Bacteroidales bacterium | reverse complement strand
GAATTTTATTATTTTAGAGGGTGAATCAGGGGCTGGCGGACTTTGTCGCACAGTTGAAATAGACGGACACGTACTTGATATTGGCGGGGGTCACGTGTTGCACTCCCGTTTTCCAGAAGTATTGGACTGGATTTTTGACCATATTCCAAAATCGGAATTCAATACATTTCAGACGAAAGTATTGATTGACTTGGAAGGTCATCCGATTGAGTTCCCAATTGAATTAAACCTGTGGCAACTCCCGACAGATTTGCAGGTGGAGTACCTATATTCCTATTTGACTGCAGCTGGGAAAAACATCGAGTATGAAAACTTTGAAAGTTGGATTAGAAATTACTTAGGGGACAAAATAGCTGATAATTATATGATTCCCTACAATAGAAAGTTGTGGTGTATTGATATCTCCCGTCTCAACACTGATTGGCTAATTAAGATACCCGACACTAATATTAAGTTAGTCTTAAAATCAATTATTGAGCGGAATTCGAATTTTACAGAAAAAGTTGTGAGCCATAGATCGTTTTATTATCCTAAGACCGGTGGATTTCAGACAGTTTTTGATTCCATACTTGAGCACGTAAAAGACAACATGATCGTCGATAATGAAGTAAAGACTTTAGAGTACTTAGAAAATGAAGAACTCTGGTTGGTAAATGGCCATTTTAAGGCAAAAAAGGTAATCAACACAGCACCTTGGACAAAACTGAAGATTAACCTTAAGGGGTTTGATTTTAATCGAGAATTTGAAAATCTAGAGCATCTATCAGATGTGATCTCTCTTTGGGAACGCGAACCATATTCACATGGCGCGCACTGGATGTATATTCCTGATGAATCGATAGAGCAACACCGTGAATTCTACATTCACAACTATGCCCCACATAGTAAACCTGGTGGGGTTATGACAGATATCAATAGAACCAGGTGGATTGAAAATGAAAGGAAATGGAAGGCTGGTGTACCTCTGTACGAGCATGAAAATATCTTTGCTTATCCTCTTCCAACAAAAAAATATAAAGAATCAATGACTAAAATTTTAGAACATTCAAGACAATTCAATTTATTTGGCCTGGGTCGTTGGGGGCAATGGCAATATTTCAATACCGATCAATGTATCAAACAGGTATTAGAATTTTTCAAGGATGAGGCTGATTTCGATTTTTATGGGACTTTTTAGTGACAAGAATTCTAGTTACGGGTGGGACCGGACAGGTTGGAAGCGAACTCGGTGCACTTATCCCAGATGCAACTTTTGTAAGTACTAAAGATTGCGACTTACTGGTAAAGAAAAATGTAATGGAGATGATATTAGACTTAAAGCCTGAGATTGTTATACATACTGCAGCTCGAGTTGGCGGAATTATTGACAATATCGCACACCAATCTGAATACTATTCAGAAAATGTTCTAATGGATACAAATCTCATTGACTCGTGTTTATCGGCTAATGTTGGAAAATTTATAGGAATATTGAGTACTTGTGCTTATCCTGATATAGCAAACTCATATCCAATGAAAGAGTCCGAAATGCATAACGGTATACCAAGCAGTAGCAATTTATCATATGGAATTGCAAAGAGGGGCATGGCTGTTTATATAGATGCCATAAGAAATCAATATAAACTTCAATACTGTTATGTAATACCTTGCAATCTTTATGGTGTGCACGATAAATTCAATGAGAAGTCACACTTTATAGGTGCGCTGTTGATGAAAATTTATCAAGCGCACCAGGAGAATAGACGAAATATCGTCCTATTTGGAACAGGTAGTCCACTTCGGCAGGTCTTGTATGCCAAAGATCTAGCGAGAGTAATAGTTGAAATGGTCGAGAGTGGTAATTATGAGAATTTTAATGTCGCCAGCAATGAAAATCTAAGTATAAATGATTACGCGCAAAGTATTTTGAATGGGCTTGGATTCACAGATTGGACAATCACATACGATAGCGCAATGCCTGATGGGCAATATCGTAAGGATGTAGACTCGGAAAAATTTATGAAGTTATTTCCAGATTTTGAATTTACCCCGCTACTATCGGGCATCAACGAAGTTTACCAAAGTTTACAGAGTGTTAGAAGTTAATATTTTGTATGGCAGGCAGCGAAAATATTCCTCAAGAATTTGGAATGTTATATGGGCCTCTTTATTATTTAATTAGGTTTAGGATAAAATATGCCGTTGGTTTCTGTGCTCATGCCGATAAAAGGAGATTGCCCGTACCTTCCATTGGCGATTCAGAGCGTACGAGCCCAATCATTTGTGGACTGGGAACTAGTAATTTGTAAAGATCTCATTGATGATTCTTCTGGTGGGTATCTTGCAGATTTGGTCGCGGTGGATTCTCGGATAAAAATAATTAAAACAGTCGGCTTGGCCTTACCTTGTGCTTTGAATAAAGGACTCGATGAATGCGATGGAGAGTTTATTGCAAGGTTTGATGCGGACGATATTATGTTG
>CAIQOG010000148.1 GCA_903873355.1 uncultured Bacteroidales bacterium | reverse complement strand
CAGCCTTCAAAAAGCGGATATTATTATATATAGCAATAATCAACGAGGCTTTCATTTTTTAAACTCTTTCGTTAGAAGATTTTATTGATGACAAAAATACAATTTTTAATGGAATAAATATAATCAATTAAAAGACTGATAGTTAGCGTTTGGTTTTTTTAAAAAAACCGTGAAATGAATTAATTGTTCTCGACCAGGTACGCTGGTAATGTAGCTTTCCACCCAATTCCCGTTCAAAAAAAGCTTTGTGCCTTGAGTTCAGAATATCAATCATATTTTTCTTCAGATTTCGCGTTGCAATACGGCTTGAACGTCCATGAACACGGTAATAAAAACATTTATCGGGAAGACAAACCACCTGACCACCATTTTCAAGCAGCGAAATCCACAAATCCCAATCTTCCAGACTTGGCATTTCGGGACAAAACCCGTTGGTTTTATCGAAATCTGATTTGCGGAAAAGAGATGTAATATAAATCAGATTTTTTCGAGCCAACAAATGAATGTTGAACTCAGGTAAATTCCAGTTCCCTGTTCGGTCGCCAAAAAATTCGGCTTTGCCATAAACGATTTTAATATGCTCATTTCCAGAAAGAACCTTCACTGCTTTCTCAATATAATCAACCGAAATCAAATCATCTCCATCGAGCGGTAAAATATATTTTCCGGAAGCTTTAGAAATGCAGAAATTCCGGGTTGCTGAAACGCCCTGATTATCTTGATTAAAGATCTTTATATTTGGGTTTTTAGCTGCAATTCTGTCAATAATTTCAGCTGTCGAATCGGTAGAGCCATCGTTTGTAATGATGATTTCGATATATGGATAGGTTGAAGCTGTTGCTGACGCTACGGTTTCTTCAATATACTCCGCACAGTTGTAAGCCGGAATAATGATACTAACTAATTCATTATCTGTCATTAAATCAGATTTTGTCACGTTTTTGAATGAATTTTTGCCAGTAATATTTCAGCGGATTGCTATATTTCAGGAGTTTCCACGGACGACTGCTGTGAGGCAGATGCAAAACAGCTAATGATGTCATCAAATAATTTTTGTAGCCAAGCTCTACCGATTTATGAGAGATATACACATCATACCAGTTTTTTTCAGGATTTAGTTCTTTGAAATCAAAAGAATTCAAATAGTTATTAGTCAGCAAAGTACAACAGAAACTCAATCGTTTTTTTGTTTCAATTACCCCAACTTTCATTTTTTGAGCAAACAAATAAGGAAAATTAATTACGCCGGTTGCATCTGTTGTGACAGCTGCCACCATACCCGAATTTTCAGAACTTGAGGCGCAGTCGAGCATTTTTTGAAAACTGTCTCTTTGGACAATCACATCTGATTCAACAACCAGCAAATGAGCATTTTCGATAATTGCCTTTTGATGAGCCAACTGTAGAACGAGCAAATAATTGGGTGATGGATGGTCGGTTAAATCTTTGAGGTTTACGAGATTAAATCCCTGTTTTACAGCTTCTTTTTGCAAGATTTCGGTTGTTTCATCGGAACTGAAATCGTTGTAAACCGTATAAGAAAAGTCAACTGAACACTCTGATTTCATAACATTTTCGATAGTTCGAAGTGTCGTTTCCAGTGAATCTTTAACAGGTGTAATGATGTTCAATTTATTCATTTTCAATATATTATTTGAAAAATTTATTGAAAACGGGAATCGTTCGTAACGGGAAGTCACGTTTCACCATCAATACTAAATATGACAACATCAAAATTGATTTAAGTCCCACATTTAATAATTTATAAGGAGTTTCGATAAAGGTACTTATTACATATAAAACGACTGTAACCAAGGTGTAAAGTCCAATTGTTTTAAGATCATATTTGATAGGCATATATTTTTGTCCAAAATAATATGAAATGACCATGATGACAAAATAACAAACAAACGCTGCCCACGCACAACCCATATAACTATAACCAGGCACTAATAATATGTTCATAACAACAATAATAATAGTTCCAATTATAGAGAACCATGCTCCATACATAGTTTTATCGGTAAGTTTATACCAAAGTGAAAGATTAAAGAAAACACCCTGAAAAATAAATGAAAACAGTACTATAGGAACAACATTAAGACCTTTCCAATAATCGTGTTGTATGATATATTTGAAAATATCCATGTAAAGCACCATGCCAAGGAAAATCAACAATGAGAATAGAATAAAGAATTTCATGGCATCGGCATAAGCCGTAAGACTGCTTTTGTCCTTGTTTTGAGCAAAAATGAATGGTTCGTAAGCATATCTGAAAGCCTGAGTGAACATCAGCATTACCATTGCGATTTTAGATGTAGCTCCATAAATTCCAAGTTCAGCAGCGCCTGTTTTACCGGGCATTAAGAATGGAAATAATATTTTATCAAGTGTTTGATTCATAATACCGGCCACACCCAAAACCAATAAAGGCAATGAATACTGCAACATTTTTTTTAGCAATATTTTGTCAAATTCAAATTTCACAATAAACACATCAGGCAATAGTGCCAACGTAACTAATGTGGTTGACATTATATTAGCAACAAATACATACCCAACACCATAATGAGGGTTGTAGAACCAGTCAATTAATGTTGGTGCTTTGAGAGCCAACCATGGACAAACCAGCAGGAAGAAAAGATTGAAAATGATGTTTGTAAAAATCATAAACAACTTCAAACTTGCAAATTTTAATGGACGGTTTTTATAACGCAGATAAGCAAAAGGAATACAGCCAAAAGCATCCATAGCAACAACTACACCCAACATAGATATATATTCCGGGTGTTTTGTGTAGCCCATAGCACTACCGATTGGTTGAGAAAAAATAACACATAAGATCGCAAATATCAGGGATGAAAATCCAACGGCAATCAGCGTTGTACTATACACCTTGCCTGCTTCCTCTTTATTTTTATTTGCAAATCGAAAATAACCAGTTTCCATGCCATAGGTCAGAATCACCAAAAGCAAAGCTGTCCATGCGTAAAGATTTGTCACCACACCATACTCAGCCGAACTTTCGAGAACGTAGGTATAAAGCGGAACCAACATCCAGTTCAGGAATTTCCCTAAAATGCTGCTGACTCCGTACAAGGCGGTTTCTTTCGCCAGTTTTTTCATTTGTTCTGCCATTCTTCTTATTTTCTTCTAAAAAAACTCAATACTTTTTCCAACCATTTCATTTCGGGCGAAGGTTCAAAATCTTCTTTTTTCAGATAGCCCGCTTCAATCAATATTTTAACAGCCTCTTCGGCTTGCTCTTCCCTGACTTCTAGTTTAATCCCGCCATTTACATTTGCAAGATAAGCCCGATTATTCACTTCATCCCTTCCGAAACATTCTATTCCGTATGATTCGAGATATGATTTAACCAATTCAAAATCAATTGATTGGCTAAAAGTCCGGATGGTAACTAATTCGCTCATATATAGATGTTTTAAGCCCCTTTAGGGGTTTGGGGTCATCTCAAAACAGCGTTCCTGTTTCCCCCAATTTTATTTTGCCTAAATGCTTGTATGCCAGTTCTGTTACTTCACGACCACGTGGAGTCCGTTTCATAAAACCTTCCTTAATCAGAAATGGTTCGTAGACTTCTTCCAGTGTTCCGGCATCTTCGCCCAGAGCGGTGGCAATGGTGGTTATCCCTACCGGTCCGCCACGAAATTTATCAATAATGGTGTTCAGAATTTTATTATCGATTTCGTCCAGACCGAATTTGTCAATATTCAGGGCTTCAAGAGCATAACAGGCAATTTCCCAGTCAATTTTCCCATTCCCTTTCACCTGGGCAAAATCACGAACGCGACGAAGCAGCGCATTGGCAATACGGGGAGTTCCGCGACTCCGACCGCCAATTTCCAGAGCTGCCTTATCGTCAATTTTTACGTTTAGTAAGCGTGCAGAACGTTTGATAATTCCGGTAATTACCTCAATATCATAGTATTCAAAGTGACAATTTATTCCAAAGCGGGCACGTAACGGCGCTGTAAGCAAACCGCTTCGTGTGGTAGCACCAATCAGCGTAAACGGATTTAGTTCCAACTGAATGGAGCGCGCACTTGGCCCTTTATCTATCATTATATCAATGCGATAGTCCTCCATGGCCGAATAAAGATATTCTTCCACAATTGGACTGAGGCGATGAATTTCGTCAATAAAAAGTACATCGTTTGGCTCAAGGCTTGTGAGCAGTCCGGCTAAATCACCCGGTTTATCGAGCACGGGACCGGATGTGATTTTGAAACCGACATTCAGCTCGTTGGCAATGATGTTCGAAAGCGTAGTTTTGCCCAGTCCGGGAGGTCCGTGGAGCAATACATGGTCGAGCGATTCGGTACGCATCCGGGCAGCCTGCACGAAAATCTTCAAATTCTCCACAATCTTGTTTTGTCCGGCAAAGTCCAAAAAACTCAGCGGTCGCAGGGCGTTTTCGAAGTCTTTTTCGCCGTTGCGGTTGTTTCGTATGTCAAAGTTATCTTCCATTGATATTTTAGTTACAAGTTACAAGTTACAAGTTGTGAGGACAAATAAAATACTTGTAACTCATAACTTCTATTCTTGTAACTATTTAGTCAGACTCCTGAACACATCCTCCATACTTGTTTCCACAGTTTTTATAGTCAGGATTGTATTTTTTGTATTGACTGCGAAGTCAAAAACAGCACCACGCACATCTGTTGAAGTCATTAACGAAAATCGTTTATCAGATATTGCTCTTACACTATTTATGTTTTCAATGTTCTCCAGTGCATTTGTTTCAACTTTATTCAGAAACTCAACTTCAAATTCCATCGAGTTTTCATCAAAAGCAGAAATTTTCGAAATATCGCGATAATCCGCTACAATTTCACCTTTGTTGATAATCATTACCCGATTGCATATTGCCTTGATTTCCTGCATGATATGGGTACTGAGTAACACGGTTTTATTTTTGCCAATTTCACGTATCAGGCTTCGGATTTCTTCCAGCTGATTCGGGTCAAGTCCTGTAGTTGGTTCATCCAATATCAGCACTTTCGGATTGGGAATGAGTGCCTGAGCCAGTCCTACACGCTGACGATAGCCTTTAGAAAGTTGTCCGATTTTCTTGTGAAACTCAGGTCGAAGTCCTACCAAATCAATCAATTCATTGACACGCTGTTCTTTTACTTTGCCAATTTTGTAGGTTTCAGCCACAAAAAGCAGGTATTCTTTCACGTACATGTCGTTGTATTGTGGGTTTTGTTCGGGCAGATAACCAACTAATGCACTTGTTTTTAGTTGATTTTCTTTCACTTCCATGCCACAAATCTTTACAGACCCGGTTTCGTAAGGCAATGACCCGGCCAGAATCTTCATCGTAGTGGTTTTACCTGCACCATTTGGCCCGAGAAAGCCAACTACCTCAGCTTCACCAATGTTGAAGCTAATTTTGTTAAGCACGGTTTGGTTTCCGTATTTTTTGGAAAGTTTTGAAATGCTTATGGACACTGTTCTGATTTACGATTTTAGATTTTAGATTTGGGCTTTAATATTGAAAGCAAGGTGTTAATCACCGAAAGGATTATGTACCAGCCAATTATCGGGGCAAAAGCATCAAACTGAAGAGCTGCCAGAATGAGTATAGACCCAAATAAAAAAATGTATTGGATTCGATTTTCATTCCATGCAAGACTTTTAAGTTTTAGACCAAACATTTGTATTCCTGCCACTAACAAATAACTGAAAACCACGGTTGATCCAACTAAAACCCAAATATTCATAATCAACCAATCGGAATATGAAAAAGCCAAACCGGCCCAGAGAATAGCACTTGCAGGAGTAGGCAAACCAATAAATGAAGAAGTTTGTCGGTCGTCAATATTAAATTTCCCCAAACGTAAAGCCGAGAAAATGGTGATAATAAACCCGAGATAAGGCAACCAGGCAGAAATGTTCATGTCTGAAAACAAGGAAAATACAATTGCTCCGGGTGCCATTCCGAAACTTACCATATCAGCCAATGAGTCAAGTTCTTTTCCCAAAGCTGAATAAGCTTTCAGAAGTCGCGCAGCGAATCCGTCGAGAAAATCGAACACGGCTGAGAGAAGAATCGCGATAAATGCACCTTCGTAATTACCATTAAACGCGTACCACACAGCAATACAACCGGATAATAAATTAAGGCAGGTAATAAAATTAGGGATATGTTTTTTCATAATACAAATTTTACGAATTAATGCGAATTATACAAATTTTCAAATTGACTGATTTTCAAATTATTCTTTGTTTTTAGTATCTATCCAAATTGTCACCGGGCCATTATTAACCAACGCCACTTTCATGTCAGCTGCAAAAGTTCCTGTTTGAACCTGCTTTCCAAGTTTTTTACTTACTGAATCGCAAAAATGATCATATAGTGGAATTGCAGTTTCGTGTTTAGCGGCACGGATATACGATGGTCGGTTCCCTTTTTTTGTCATTGCCTGTAGCGTAAACTGACTGACAACCAATACTTCGCCTTCAATATCTGTTACCGACCGGTTCATTATCCCATTTTCGTCGTCAAAAATTCGCAAACCAACTACTTTAGCTGCAAGCCATTCACCGTCTTCAGCGGTATCATCATTTTCAATTCCAATCAAAACCAATAGACCGACTTGAATTTTTGCAGTTATCTGAGAATTGATTTCAACCGAAGCCTGATTAACCCGTTGAATTAAAACGCGCATTTTGTTTGTATTATTTATTTTTTCAATTTACAAAATTACAAAAAAATGTTGATTATCAGATTTAGCTGTTCATTCTTAGTAAATATTCAATCAAATTGCTAAATATTGGTTTTTCAGGTGAAAGATATACAAATAAGAATATTTTTCAGAATCGCACCAAAATTTCCTCATAAAAAATCAATTATTCGCCTTTTAATTGGAAAAAATAATGGAAATTTGTATGCTTCAAATTTTATGCAAAATAACATAAGTTTTTAAAAATAAATATTTTAGCAAAACAACATACAGAATGAAAATCTCACTCAAAATTCTGATACTTCTTTCAGTATTGCTCACAACAGTGTCAGCTTCAGCTTTGAAACCCTATTTTATCCGAATGGCCGATTCAGAAATGAAGCGAATGCCCGAAAGCTGGATGACCGACTTTGCCAAAAAACCAAAATGGGATTACTGCAACGGACTGGAATTGCAGGCTATTTACATGGTTTGGAAGAAAACGGCAGAGCCTAAGTATTTCAACTATGTGAAAAGTTATACTGATACGATTATTGCTTCGGATGGAAGTATAACCGGGTATAAACTTCAGGATTATAACATTGATAAACTGAATTCCGGCAAAATTTTGTTCGACCTTTATGCCAAAACCAAAGAGGAAAAGCTGAAAAAAGCGATGGATATACTTCGAAATCAGATGAAAACTCATCCACGGACTAATGAAGGTGGTTTTTGGCATAAGAAAATATACCCAAATCAAATGTGGCTTGATGGAATGTATATGGCTTCACCTTACTTAGCCGAATATGCCTATCGGTTTGACGAAAAAGAACTTTTTGATGAGGTGGCCAATCAAATTCTGACGATGGCAAAACACAGTTACGACCTCAAAACCGGATTGTATTATCATGGTTGGGATGAAAGTCGTGCACAAAAGTGGTCGAATCCTCAGACCGGTTGTTCGCCCAATTTCTGGAGTCGCAGCATGGGCTGGTACATGATGGCCATGGTGGATGTGCTTGATTATCTGCCCAAAGACCATCCGAAACGTACTGAAATAATCAAAATCCTGACAGGCCTGAGCAAATCACTCGATAAATATCGTGACCCCAAAACCGGCATGTGGTATCAGGTGACTGATAAAGTGGGGGCAGAAGGAAATTATGTGGAATCATCCGGTTCAGCCATGTTTATTTATACGTGGGTGAAAGGTGCTCAGAAAGGTTATTTGCCTAAAGAATATTTAAGCAAAGGGCTGAAAGCATATGATCAGTTTGTAAAGAAATTTGTCAAAGAGAATCCTGATGGAACTATTTCACTGACAGATGTTTGTTCTGTTGCCGGTCTTGGAGGTGAACCCCGTTATCGCGACGGAAGTTACGAGTATTATATTTCAGAGCCAAAGCGGGATAACGATCCAAAAGCAGTTGGTCCATTTATCATGGTAAGTGTTTTATTGAAAAAATAAATAAAAAACAAATGAAAAAATTAGTGTTTCCTTTCTTGTTTCTATTTTTCGCAACAATTCAAGCTCAAACACCTGCTTTCCCAACAGCAGAAGGCGATGGAATGTACACAACCGGTGGACGCGGTGGTCAGATTTTGTATGTAACCAAACTAACTGATGACGGTACTGCAGGAACATTACGTTGGGCAATAAATCAAACAGGTGCCCGAATCATTCTGTTTAAGGTGGCAGGCATTATACCTTTGACCTCCGAACTTAGAATTAGTAACGGAAATCTGACCATTGCAGGACAAAGTGCTCCCGGAGATGGAATTTGTCTGAAAAATTATACCGTTATACTTCAGACAAGCAATGTTATAATACGATTTATGCGTTTCCGTATGGGCGACGAAGCCGCTGAGGCTGATAAACTGGCTGGTAATACCTCTTACAGTTGGGATGGTGCTGATGCAATTTGGGGTAAAAACCAAACCGATATAATTCTTGATCATTGCTCCATGAGTTGGAATATTGACGAATGTTCTTCGTTTTACGACAACAAGCGATTCACTATGCAATGGTGTTTCATGGCAGAGAGTATGCGGAATTCAGTTCACTCCAAAGGTGCGCATGGGTATGGCGGTATTTGGGGTGGTGAACCTGCAACTTATCATCATAATATTCTGGCTTTTCATGATAGTCGAAATCCGAGGTTTTGCGGAAGCAGATATACAAACAGCCCTTCCACCGAATTGGTCAACTTTGTAAACAATGTAGTTTATAACTGGGGTTCAAACTCAGGTTATGCCGGCGAAGGTGGTCGGTTTAATATGATCAATAATTATTACCGTTCAGGTGCTGCAACCGGGTCAAGCGCAACGTATCGTATTTTCAGTCCGAATGGCGATACCGGAACGAATAGTCAGCCTGCAGGAATCTGGGGAACATTTTATCTGAATGGAAATATCATGAAAAATTACCCGGCAGTTACTTCCAATAACTGGCTTGGTTTTCAGCCAAATAGTCTTGGCACAAAAAATATAACCGATTTAGAATCAATGGTGCCATTTCCTGCACCAATAATTACAACTCAAACAGCTAACGATGCCTATACTTCTGTAACATCATTTGCAGGCGCCAGCCTTAAGCGTGATGCTGTTGAT
>CAIQOG010000147.1 GCA_903873355.1 uncultured Bacteroidales bacterium | reverse complement strand
TCAATAATGAATTGAGAATTATGCATTATTTATACTATCCACGGAAAACGGAAACAGCTTTCGTTATACAGGCAATAATCGGCAATTCCGTTTACAGCAAGAGTTTTTACAACCGCGGCCTCCGACAGTAATTCTTTAGCAAATTCAAGGGTTGTGCCGGTTTTCACCCGGTCGTCAACCAACAAAATGCGTTTTCCTTTGAAATTGAAGTCTATCTCAGCCAATAATTTGGGTTTATCGTACAGTTTGTTTTGCATGGCATCCCGCAAATTGAGTTTCAGCAGGTGATATTCGCACCCCAACCGCTGATTAATCATGGCAGCCGGAATAATACCACCGTTGGCAATTGCAACCACCATATCGAACGTTTCAGGGATTTCTATTTCCCTAACCCGCTTCAATACTTCATCAAAAGACTTTTCCATTATTAAGAGTTTAGTTGTTTAGAGGTTGAGACGTTTAGTTATTATCAATTTGTACTACAAAAATACCATTATAATTCGTTTTATTCAGTCAATTAGCCGGTGATATTTCTATTTTTTTGATAAATTACTGAAAATCTGATTTATAGGCTCGATAATTCCGGCTTTTTAATGCTGAAAAAATGCTTTTCGAATGTTTTGAATACAATGTTTTGAATAAATTTTTAAATAAATTCTTCAAAAACATTGATATTGTTTGATTTATTCAAAAAAAATACAGAAATTTGAACGCAATATTCAATACTATAGTCATTTGAATAGAACAGACAGGATATTAACAAAATTAGTTGAAGTTATGGAAGTAGAGAAAAAGAAATTTGAGATTGAGAAGAAGGATAACGAAATCATTTATTCAAAAGCTATTAAAGCAGGAAAACGCATTTATTATCTTGATGTAAAGAAAAGTCGTAACGAGGATTTGTTTCTGGCTATTACCGAAAGTAAAAAGAAAGTAACCGGAACTGAAGAGGATGCTCAGGTTACTTACGAAAAACATAAAATTTTCCTTTACAAAGAGGATTTCGATAAATTTGTTGAAGGACTTGAAGACGTGGTTGCGTTTATCAAACGCGAACAGGGTGAAGCCGAACCACGCAAAGAATACACTCCCGAATCAACTACGGCTGACGATGAAGTCAAACCCAAAAGTTTTTTCGATAAATTTAAATTTTAAATCAGATTTTAGAGCCAGGAACCAAGAATCGAGACATGAATTTTTGTCTTGATTCTTGGTTCTTGGCTCTTGAGTCTATAATCAGAGAAAAATGAAATCCTTTGCCAGCGATAATTATTCGGGAATTCACCCCGAAATCATGGAAGCCATCCAACAAGCTAATGTAAATCACCAGATTTCTTATGGCGACGATGAGTTTACCGAAGCAGCCAACCGACTTTTCGAAAAAGAATTTGGAAAAGTAACCGTACTTTACACATTTAATGGAACAGGTGCCAATGTAACCTGTCTGAAATGCTGTGCATTACCTTTTCAGGCGGTGGTTTGTACGGAATATGCACATATCCTGGCCGACGAATGCGGAGCACCCACTCAAAGCATCGGTTGCTCGCTCCTGCCCCTTAAAACACCGGATGGCAAACTGACTCCCGAACTTATAAAACCACTTCTCGGACGCATTGGCAATGTTCACAACACACAGCCAAAGGTTATTTCTATCAGTCAAAGTACCGAACTTGGAACAGTTTATTCTGTTGCCGAACTGAAAGCACTTTGCAATTTTGCTCACGCCAATGGAATGTATGTTCATTTGGACGGAGCACGCATTTCGAATGCTGTGGCAGCGTTGGGAGTAAGTTTGAAAGAAGCTACGGTGGATTGCGGTATCGATATTATGAGTTTCGGTGGAACAAAAAATGGCTTGTTGATAGGTGAAGCAGTACTGATATTCAATGACGAACTGAAAGAAAACGCGCCCTATTTCCATAAACAAACCGCGCAGCTTTTCTCAAAAAATCGTTTTATTGCTGCTCAATTCAGCGCACTTCTGAGCAATAATCTCTGGCAGAGCATGGCTTCACATGCCAACGGTATGGCTAAATTGCTTGAAAGTGAGATAAAAGGATTGCCCGGAGTAAAAATCACTCAAAGTGTGGATGCCAATGCTGTTTTTGTAATAATTCCCGAACATATTATTGAACCTTTACGCGCACAATATCCTTTCTACGAGTGGGATGCAGCCACTCACGAACAACGCTGGATGTGCTCGTTTGATACTACCGAAGACGAAATTACGGGTTTTGTAAAGGCGTTGAAAGAATTGTTGTAAATAAAAGTCATTATATCGGTTGGAATTTTATTGACCCCCAAATCCGCTAGTTGGCGGAGGCTTAAAGACGCAGTATCTTATATTTATTTTCACCCGCAATTGTTTGTTAATTACGCTCTTAAACCCCCGGTTGGGGGTTTGGGGGTCGGAACAAAAAAGAATAAATTCCAAAATTAACTATCTGTATCTCAACATATATAAACACTGTAAAATCCCCTTAAATCTGCTCTATCCATAAATTGCCCAGAATAAGACGGGCTTTGATACAGACAATCTGATAAGGTTTATTGGCGTTTATCCACACATCCACCGCATTCACATCCTGAAAAACCCTGTTTTTGGGGACAGATGGTTTTACTTTATAGCATAATGACTTACCACGATCCGTTTTCACATATTCCATACCGCACATTGTCACGTCAATTTTATAACCCGTATCTTCGTAAAAACCATCTATCACAAATCGCCCACCGGGATTGTATTTTGATAAATCCACCAACCGTATCATCATAAAACCGGCCACCACATCCCTTATGTTTACCGGCGTTTTATATACTTTTCGGAATTGAAACTTTTCCGTTTGATAATTCAAACACCAGATTTCGGCCTTTTTCTGTTCGTGATTAAAATAAGTCAACTCATCGAGTTTATACCTGCCTTCCCGAATCCTTCTGAAAGCCTTTTGTGTTGTAATATTCTGAATATCAACGTACGACATCCAGCGGTCGTTCAGGTAAAATAAACGTGCCAGTCCGTTGGTGGCACCTTCCAGTTGAATTTTACAACACACGCTCTGACCAATTTTGTAAAGCTTCCGTTCCGATTTGGTGGTGGCTGTGCCAATGGTCAGAAAACCCCATTTGGCTTTGTAGTTAAGCGTTTCGCCCAATAACAGGCGATGTATATCGGGTACCGGTTGCCCCGAAACCCAAACACAACCAAAACCCAACAGCAAAACAACTATGTATCGTAGCTTTTTCAATGAATAGTCTCTATATTTTTTACAAACATACAAAGTGATTTTTATTCTCACAATCAAGTGAGCAAATAAAATGTTGTTAATTCGAAAAAATATTTTTATCTTTGGATTTTAAAACAAAAACCATAACCAACTGAATTATCAAGTTGGATATACGAAGTACTGTAAAAAAATATCAAATTTGGTTATATGACAGAAAATCAGTTTTATAATCAAATAACATCATGCTTTTACAGTAAATATATGCGAACTAGTACTTCGCATACACAACTATGAGTTCGTATATAAATGTGTTACCAACAAGCCGAAAAAAAAAGAAAGAGAAGACAAAGACAGTTCAACGCAACACCGAAAATCAAGAATTACGACGCTCGACAATACGATATTTTTACCTAAAAAACATTTTTGACTGAAATTAAAGAACAATTTTATATCTTTGCAATT
>CAIQOG010000146.1 GCA_903873355.1 uncultured Bacteroidales bacterium | reverse complement strand
GTGTCAAATCCTGTTCGTAGTTCAACAAATTATCACGAAGAACAATTTCTGTTCCCGTAACAAAGTCTGTAAACTGAGACGCTTTTATCGTGAAATTGTTAGCTACTCCTGTTGTGAAACCTAAAGCAAGTTCTGTCATATCATTCACGCCATTAATTACGACCTGTTCGCTTCCAGCCAGGGTGTAAATTTCAGGAATAGAAGCTGTAGTATTCGACATTTTTGGCGAGTCATAGTCATCATAATTATTTGATGCTCCTGCATTGAAATAAACTACGGCTTGATCGCTGGTTGTTCCATTCGATACTTCCAGGCGTAATACCGGTTGAGTACTTGATATACCTGATTTAACCTTCAAAGTGTTATTTCCGTTATCGGCGTGTGAACGTTGACTATTGGTCACCGAAAGTGCACCTGAAGTTTGACCTTCGTTAACACGCACCCAAAATGCCTGCATTGGAGGTATAAGGTTAGTAACCGCTTTTGCTCCGTTTGATGTTCCTATTCCACCGGTGGCATTATATGTATCAAACACATAATTTGTTGCACCGGTAACAGGTGCAGGAGTTGTTTTGGTACGATACCATAAGGTAGACAAAAGGTTAGATTTTGTTGCATTAACCCAATCCAAATAGGAAGGATATGGATTTCCCAGTAAATTAAATCCTTCTTTAGTTTGACCTGCAGTACGATAAACAGTGATAGACTTATCACCATTATTCAACGAACCGCTAAAAGTAACCACTCCACTTGAAGCCATATTAGCTATAAAGCCCTGCATAGGTGTCAAAGAGGTATTTGTATTAGTTATCTGTGCCCATTGAACTGTACTTCCATGTGCTTCATCGTACCAATATAAAGGATGAGATTCACTTGCTGAAAATACCGCACTGGTTGCGTTGGATATAGGACTGGATACATACCAGTTTCGACCTGAAGTGATGTATTGGTTTACATTGGTAATTCCACTAATTGTTGTTGTTCCATTATCAATATAAGTTCCTGTTCCACTGGCATCACTATTTATAGTAAAATTATTTGCAGTCAAAGTAACACCATTATTGTTGGTCACTTTTCCACCTCTTTCAATAGTAATATCATGAATGGTTCTGCTTGCATCGAGAGTTAATGAACCGCCATTTGATACTGTAACATCAGCAAAGATATTCGTAAGATCAGTTGATGTTTTGCTGGCAGTGATATTTACTACCTGACGATTTATGGTTTGTGAAACTGAGAAATCAGCAGTTTTAATATTTCCGATTTTATCTTTCAATAACATCCAAAAGCCTGCAGAAGCCTGAATTTCAGAAACGGTTTTACTAAAATAAGTAGTTGGTGTGAGAGTCATTGACCAAACCATTCCGCTTACATAGCTTAACTTAGCAAAACTTGATGAATTTGTCCAGTTGCCGAAATCGGGTTCAGATGGCGACCATATCCACAAATACAAATCTTCACCGGCTGTAAATTCAGAACCGGTTAAATCATAAGTCCAGGTTACTGACTGATCCAACGGATATGTTCCTAGCGGATTACTTATGATTGAAACAGGTGCAATTGTTGATACTGCAGTAATGCTAAATGCTAACGGTGTAGAACTAGCGGTATTATAATTTGCATCGGCTGCTACAGTAGCAATAACCTGATAAGTACCTACATTAGTTGGTTTGGTAGCACTTGCAGCATAGGTTGTGCCACCTGTACCTGAATAACTATATGTTATTGCTCCGGTAGAACCACTTTCTGTAGCACTGGCAGGACCTTGCGCTGAATGGTTGTAGGCAAAACTGGTGGTACCGGTGGCAGTAATACTTGACGAGGCTTTATTTACTGTAAGCGATTGTGATACACTCGTTGCCGGACTATAAGTTGAATTACCAGCCTGTGAAGCAGTAATTGTCGTTGATCCCGGACCAACAATATGAATCTGACCGGAAACAATAGTGGCGACAGCTGTATTTGAACTACTTAAACTTACGGTTAATCCTGAACTTGCTGTAGCACCGGCTGAATAGTCGGCATCTCCATAGCTTTTAGCCGATAATGCTCCAAATGTGATAGTTTGCGCGGTTGCATATTCTTCAATTTTCATGTTATTGATATATGCAAACGCTGCAGAAGGTGTAGTTGTGATGGTGGTTAATGTGATATTTCCAGTTACATCCGGTTGTATCAAACCTGAATAATAAACCGAAGAATTATTACCATAATAGGTTACAGCCTGTGTATTAGATCCTTGCGAAGTAAGTGTATATGAAACATTTAAGTTGGCAGGATATGATGTAGCAGCATCAATATAAACTGTTCCACCCAGACCAACTGTTGTTGAGCTTTGAATTGTACCTACAGATGCTGCACCGGCACCCTGAAGTGTATACTGACCGGCCCTGTCAGAAGCTGAATTTCTACAACCAAAAATTTTGAATCTGTATCTTTTCGAAGTATTTAATCCCGAGAATGTAATAACAGGACCATTAGATGTTGCACCTGTGTATATATAATCTTCAGTAGCTGTAGCTATGGCTAATTCACTATTACTGCCAAATTGGGATGCATAAGGAGATAACAGACCACCATTCACTTTCCCATTCGGGGTAAATCCTGCGGAGGTAAATGCCAACCCATACGATGTGGTTGAATTTGAACTATTTACCAAAGTTCCACCAGTAGTACCTGCACTTATAGCAGCACTGCCCGCAGCAGGTGTTATATTATTCCAATAGTTACCGTTAGCGTCCGGATTTACTGTAACATCACCATTTGTTGTTTCGTTTGGACCGAAATCAAAGAAAAGATTTTGATTAACTGACAAAGTTGAACTTACCGTTAAGGTTTGTGGAACACTCGTAGCAGCATTATAGGTAGCATTACCAGCCTGAGAAGCAGTTATGGTAGAAGTTCCTGCTCCCACTATAGTAATAGTAGTTCCACTAATCAATGCCACATTGGTATTGGAACTTGTTAATGTCACTGTAAGTCCAGATGTACTTGTTGGTGTTGTAACTGTAAAAGGTGCATCTGTATCTGTTTTAGCACTCAATGAACCAAATGTGATGGTTTGATTTAGCTTATTTACGGTTAATGTCTGAATTACATTGGGAGCAGCAGCATACGAGCCGTTACCAACTTGTGAAGCTGTAATATCAGTAGATCCTGCACCAACAATGCTAACTGTGCTACCCGAAATTGTAGCTACTGCAGTATTTGAACTACTGTATGAAACTGCTAACCCTGAACTGGCTGTAGCAGTAAGATCAAAGTTTGCATCTCCAATTGATTTTGCAGATAATGAACCAAATGTAATTGTTTGAGGACTAAGTGCACCAGCACTCACTATCAATGTTTGATTTACATTAGTTGCAGCATCATAAGTTCCATCTCCGGCTTGTGAAGCAGTGATAGTAGTTGATCCTGCGGCAATTATAGTCACAGTGCTACCTGATACTGTTGCCACACCGGTATTAGAACTTGTATAAGTAACCGACAAACCTGAACTTGCAGTAGCTGTAAGTCCAAATGCAGCATCACCCACAGTTTTTGAAGCTAATGAACCAAAAGAAATGGTTTGAGAACCTTTATACTCTTCCATTTTCATACAGTTAATAAAAGCATTTTGTCCACTTACTGTTGATGCCAAGGTTAAAGTAAACTGACCTACCCCAGATACATTTAATGGGGAAATTATACCGGTATCATACGTACTGCTGTTGTTTCCATAATAAGTAGTTGCAGTAGTGTAATTTGTTTGACTATTAAGTTTATAACTATTATCTACATCAACCGAATAACCAGTCGGAGTATAAACTGTACCACCTAACCCTGCAACTGAAGAATTGTTTAAAGTTCCCAAAGTAGTGGCTGCACCAACAATGGTATATTGAGCGGTTCTTAATACAGATCCATTTCGAGTTCCGAAAATTTTGAATCTATATTTCTTATTTGGATTTAATCCTGAAATTTTGAAAGCCGGAGCTGTAGGGTTTGGTGTATACCAAAAATCTTCGGTAGCAGTACCAATAGCAAGATCAGGATCACTACCTGCAGCCATAAATTGTGAAGTGTAGGGAGATCGTAAACCTCCGTTATTTTTTCCATTAGAAACGAATCCACCAACCGTGGTTGTCAATGCATAAGCTGAGACAGTATTTGAACTATTAACTAATGCAGTAAAAGTTGTAGGTGTAGTAATGCCTGCACCACCTACACCACTAGCAATGTTATTCCAATAATTTCCGTTAGCATCAGCACCGGTTGTGTTGTCGCCATTTGTTCCTGCTGTAGGACCAAAATCAAATAAATATTTTCCAATATAAGAAGTTGCAGGTGCTGCTGCTACGGTATATAAATAATTACCACCTCCATTAATACCACCTGCATTCCAGTTAATAGTGTATAAATCGGCATCAGCAGGGGCAATTGTCAATCCACTTCCTGAAGTAAAAACATAATACTTCACTGCTGTACTTAATGCCTGAGCACCAATAGTTGTTGTATATGTTGTACCCGAACCTGACATGCTGGAAACTGTAGATGTAGCCCAGTTATCTGTTGAATAACGTAAATACACACCCTGTCCGGTTGGTAAAGAACCACTCATGGTAGCTGTTATTGTAACTGCATCGTTAACGGTTGGACTGGCAGGACTTTGTGAAACCCAATTTACTGTTGCCGAAGCACCACTTAATTCAAAAAACACCCAGGTTCCTGTAGGAGCTACCCCGGCATTTAATGTTTTAAAAACATAACGGTTTGTTAAGGCTGAAACATTTCTGTAGTAAGCACCTGTTGATGTACAGGTTACAGTTGCATTGGTTTTGACACCCGGAGTTATTGCCATATCACTACCATTGCTAATTTGATAATTAGAACCACTCCATCCAATTGCTAGTCTCCAGTATTGGTTTCCTATACCTTTAGGAGTTAAATCACCTGAAGTGTAAGTCGTCCCTGCACTTGCAATAAAATAAGTATAATCTGTTGCATTTGGAGAAACACAAGTACTACCCCAACCT
The DNA here is from genome assembly GCA_903873355.1 of uncultured Bacteroidales bacterium. The sequence goes on along the minus strand of CAIQOG010000146.1, from coordinate 22,190 downwards.
GTAGTGAATCCGGTTCCAACAATTGCATTTTGAGCCTGAACTAAATTGAAAAGCCCAGCCGAAACGAATAAAAGTAAAAATAGTTTTTTCATGACATAAAAAATTTTAAAGTTATTTTGATTGATTTTGTTGTTTCATTTTTTTGAGTTTATCTGATACAAATATAGTATGTCCACTTATCCAAATTACAGACCCCAAAAAATATATAACATAATATTAGCAATTAAGATGTTATATGTCAGATATACAGATACATATATTCAAAAGGTGACATAAAAAATATAATGAAAATATGACTTAAGAAATGAATTCTACGGTTATTTTTAACGGTTATTCTACTTTTAAATATTAATTCAAACAATAAATTCGCAAGGTATTTACTTTGGCCTGATTTACTAAACCATTCATATTTTCGTTTTGCATTTCAAAAGCCAGTGTTAGTATATGTGTTCCTTCGGTCAGGTTCATTTGTACAAAATTTGTATTTCCCCGGTTCGACCATTCGTTTTTACCACGCTGTGGGAAAACCATGGTTCCTGCAAAGTTTCCATCTATATAAAGACTGCGGATGGCGCATTTGTTTTCGGTATTTACCGGTCCATTTCCGTTTGTATAGTTAAACTGAATAGCATATGTTCCGGCCTTTTCAATTTTAACAGGAATATTGACCTTTTGATTATGAGATTTGCTGACTTCTATGCAATTTGTTTCGTGACTTGCTTTACTTTCAGTTACTAGTACTTGAGGATTTAATGCTTTTTCAACTATCGACGAACATACAATTACCGGTTCGGAAGCAAAACCTCCTGTTTGATTTTTGTCTACTGCTACGACCTGATATTCAGCAAAATTGTCCTGTTTAATTTGAAAGTAATTTTCAGTGGTTTGTGCAACTCTAAGGCCATTTTTCAAAATCGTATAAAATGCTGCTCCACTAATCTTTGACCAACTAAGTTTTCCATCTTCATATTGTAAAGCAGGTGTTTCAATGCTGGTATAGTTACTTACTTTATTTATATCTATATTAGTTGGTTGGTTGTCAGATATGGTAATTTTAATACTATGTCTGCCCTTGAGAGAATAAGGAATTGTGGGTGATAGCTGGGCTAATCCATCCAACTCAAAGTGTTTTATTGTATTTCCAAATCCCTGTAAGTCAATATCCAGTATTGCATTTCTGCATTTAAAATTGCTAAGTGTACGTTTCCCGTTGAACGATTCAGGTACACAAGGATGGAAATTCAAACTATCAGTTCCAAACTCTATCCCGAATAATACTTTTTGAACCAGTGCCAGACTACCTGAAAGACTCCACAACATATTGCTTGAGTTGATCTGAGTGCCTGCAAAATCACCAGTATCTGCTACAAAATTTTCTTTGTTTGTAAGAAATAAAGCTGCAGGACGATAAACTGCAGCCATACTTTCGAGAACAGAAGTCTGATTTCCGGCTTTTGCGGAAGCTTGTGCCCAATAAGTTTGTACAAAAGGCCACACAGCGTTGTTGTGGTACGGTGGAATTCCGGGAATCTGAGGATATATACAAGAAACACCGTAGTCCATTAGAGGCAATTTTGAAATAATAAGTTGAGCCTGCTTCTCGTTGGCAATTCCGAAAATTACAGAAAGGGCTTCACCTAAGGCTTCGGCACGTGGCGACACTATTTTAAAATTCCGTCCGTACAGGTATTGCCCATAATATCCTTTATCGCTCATCCACAGGTATTTGTTGATACCATCTTTTATTTTTCCTGCAATTGTGTTATGTTTTTCCGCTGTGGATTTGTCGTTGAGCAATGTTGCCATTTCCGCCAATACAATATTAGCCTGATAATGAACGGCATTGGTACCCAGACATTCCGACTCGAAAATATCGGCCGGCTGCATCCAGCGCGGATAAGTTTGTTCCCGCCAATCCAGAAACGAAGATTCACCTTTTACCATGCCTGTCGTTGGGTCGTACACATTTTTCAGGTCATCTTCAATGGAGTTTTTAATAATAGTGTATGCCTGTTTGAGCCAATCCCTGTCACCGGTTACCTTATAAAGTTCCCAGGCAGCTACTGCCCAAATCATGCGGTCGGTTGAAACCGGATATGCACCACCAGTGCCTGTATCCTGAATAATCCGGTTATTTTTCACCTTGCGGAGTAGGCTGTATTTTGCCACTTTGGGTTGCAGGTGAGCCATCGAAAGAATGATGCTGTAACTGATGTCACGTGTCCATACCCCTGCCCACTCCTTACCTGTACGGAATGTACTGTCGGGTTCAATTGCTTTAATCATTTCCTCAGTAGCCAGATTATATATGGCATCCGAAACAGGTAAACCGGATTTATATTGCGGAAAGGCTGAGATATCTTTGGAAAGTTTCCAATGTCCTGCAGTTTGTTTTTCATCCTGTTTATTATTCATAATCAGGGTAGTTTCGTAGATTCCGTCACCATCGGGGTCTTTGAGTTCCAGTTCCGGTCGGGTAAACAAATTGTTGAAATCCCAAAAGAGTGGCTGAGAATTTCCGGCAATATAAACTCCTTTAAAATCAGCCGGATATAGTTTTTCACCATTGTAGAATGTATAAAATCCATTCGTTTTAAAGGCAGTGAAAACGGGACGCATATCCAATCGAATATTCCAGGCAGTGTTCTGTGTAAGAACTGAATTGCAAGGAATAGTTTTGTTATCAGTTAGTTGTTTGCCAAAAACCACGTTACTAACACATTTATTATTTTCGGGAATCAGGGTTACCCAATGATCAGTACCTGACTGCATTTCATTATCCCTGCAATTGATGCTGAATTTAAACTGTATTTTCGGACTATATTTATCTGCTTCAGGACTATGGTAATCGGACCACATCTCAGTGGGAGAAAGCACTTTAGCAGTATATTTTCCCTGAGTAACACGGTCGGGATAAATGCTGTAGGCTTTTGATTGATAAAGAGCTTGTGCGCTCAACTGCCACTGTGCAGTAATCAACAACCCGAGAATTATTATTTTGAATTTCAATTTCATTCCTGATTTTTTAAAATTTTCGCTTCCAATACCAGTCAACTAATCAACCGATTACCCAATCAACTAATATTCAACAACAACCATGTCCCAATATCTCAGTTCCGGCAAAATAAAACTCACTTTGCTACCCAATTGCGTAAAATTAAGCGAACGTGAAGCACCTCCATTTACATCGGGTGAGGCAATCCACATTTTCTTCACGGTAGCATCGGAAGTCAGAACTACTTTCGCATCTTTTACCAGAGCAGGCATTACCTGAATACCAGTGTTATCACGCCATTTCTGAGTAGTTGCATTGCTGAAATTTATGAGGTGAATTACCTGACGGGTATCCACTTTTTTTCCGAAAACCGCAACCTTGCCAAGAGAAGCAGGCCAGGCTGAAATGGCAATTTTTGAGTCAATAGAGGCTAATGTTACCGTGTTGAAAGTACCTCCGTCGCGCAGAAGATTCTCATAAGCAACCGAGAAATCGTAATAATTAATCAATGCTTTTTTCAAATCGTCCTTCATTGTAAGGCTGCTGTTTGGAAAATACTCCCGACAGAGCATGTGTTCTCCCATTTCGATATGCGAAGCTCCGAAAGCAAAAATTACCGCATCAGTTGTCAACACGGATGGCGTATTGAAATAACCCGGAGTGCTTGCCATGTCGTAGTTCATGTAAGCAGCCAACACCGTATTCTTCGAGTTGTTGCACAGGGTATTATTTTGCTTGATAATATTGGCCAAATCGTTATAACTATCCGATGGCGACCAAACTTCGGTGTATAAAAAGTCGGATGTTGAGGTAGCAATTCCTGCCTGACCGTATTGTGCTACCGCATTCAGCACATTATATTTGGTGGGTGCAGCAGTTTTTATGGCATCGATAAATGGTTTGAATGCATTCGCCAGGTAAGCGTTCGTTCCATCGTACCGGAAACGTGTGCCGCGGTCGCCAACCTGATCCATATGGTAGCCATCGAACGCTAAGTATTTATACACATTGTTTACTTCGCCGGCCATATAATTTTGCCAACCGGTATTGGCCGGGTCGAGCAGGTAAAGGTTGCTCAAAAAAGGGGAACTCAAGGCAAAAAAATCGCGATTGGTATGCGTAATGTCATTGTAGATATACCATTTCACATCCACACCATCGGCTTCGGCATTTTCCCAGGCACCATACACCAAATCGTAGAACATAGCTTTCATTCCACGTCCGTGAGCCGAACTGATATATTGCTGAATAGTTGCAAAATAATTGTCACGCCCTCCAATGTCTTTCCAACTTGTAAGTGGAGTTGTATCTACCACAGGAAGCGGTTTGTGGTGCTTGTTTTGCCAATCGTAAAACTGAAGACCGTTTATGTGCAGGCGGTTCAGATTGGAAATAACCGAATCGACAGAAGTCTGAGCGAGAATCGGGTATTTCGAAATAAATCCATAGCGCGGAAACTTCGTCCAAACCGATGAAACATCTATTCCGGTAACTGCATAAATGGTTTCAATGTTATTGGCAGTTGCATAAACCTCGGCTGTATATCCCCGAAAATCATCAGAAGGTGTGGTCCATTTCCAGCTTGAAGTGTTGACAGTAGCTTCAGAGACAACTGTATTCAGGTATTTATACCTTACTTTCGCTCCGGTTGGTAATGTCGAAATATCCATCGAGAAAGTAACATCGTCTCCCGGTTTATATGAAACTTTATCAGTAAGAATACTTAAATTACTGAAAGTTGGTGTTGCTGTATTGGCAGGTGCTTCTGGAATTACATCGGGAGTAGTACCTTTGCAACAACTGATTGAATTCACCGCAAAAAGCAGTAAAATAAAAACAGATATCCGACTTAATTTATTTTTTTTCATGACATTGGTTAGTTAGTAATTTAAGAAACCTAAATTTAATGTTTTAATTTTTCAGAATAATACTCTTTTTCAAATTCCTATTATCCTGCTGAACGCTTATCAAACAAACTCCTCTGGGAAAGGTTTTAATATCAATTATTGCCGGAAAACTATGAAAATCAACTCTTTGAAATAACTTTCCGGTAATATCTGTTAGTGTAATTGTATAGTTTCCATGTTCAACCAGATAGCCATTTATTGCCTCAATCTTTACATAATCACTTGTCGGATTGGGATAAATACGAAGATTTTCATAAGTACCCTTAATGCCTTGAAAATCAGTTTGAACATCCTGATATTCACGCACCCAATCAATTTCGGTTGTAAGCGGATATAGTGTAGTATCTGGCGTTCCGCCCCAGGCACCTCCTACAGCCTGATTAAAGATTATCCAAAATGGTTGATCGAATGGCCATTGAGCCTCGGTTGATCCAATGTCTGATTTTGTAACCGAGAAATAATTATTTCCATCGACACTAAAACTCAATTTAGTTGAACTCCATTCGGTACCATATACATGAAATTCTGTGTCGTAATTCTCAATAATATAAGTTCCTGTTTTTTGAGTTCCAATGGTATGGTTATAGGCCTGAGTATGAATGGCTGCTCCTAAATTATTAAAATCCTGTCCATGCTCCATAATATCAATTTCGCCACAGCGTGGCCACCCGATACCCGAATTAAAAAGGTTTTCGCCCAACATCCAGAAGGCCGGCCAGGATCCTTTTCCGCGCGGCAATTTCATTCGGGCTTCTATTTTGCCATATTTAAAGGTCTTTTTGCCCTGCGATTCTATTTTTCCGGAAGTATAGTCACGCGTTACAGGCAGTGTCATCCAGGGTCCTTGTCCGGTATATGTTTCTTTTCGTGCAATTAGTTTCAACGAACCATCAGATACCAGAATATTTTCAGCACGTGGCGTGTAAAACTGAATTTCACCGTTATCGGGATTTCCGTGATTCACTTTCGACCAAACCGTTTCATCGAGCGCATTGCCATTAAATTCATCCGACCAGGATAAAACCCAGTTTGGCTCATAGATTTTTATATCCGAAAATACAAAATAATCAATATTACAAACACCACTGACTCCTGTAGCTACAAAATACATATCATGAACACCGGTTACGTTTTGAACTTTACAGGTCTGCTCCTGAAAACTTGTCCAACTGCTGGTACTTGTCGGGTAAAAAGTGCCAATCAAAGTGCCATTCAAAGCATCAATATGCATTTCTATAGCACCGCCAACACTTGATTTTGCAACGCTCAAAATTATACTTGCAGGACCTGTTCCAAAATCAACGTTTCGATAGGCCATCCAGTCACCGGCATCAATATACCCAACCGTTGTATTTGAATTTTCGAGTTGCACACCGGACATAGTACTGTAAATCTCGGCTTCTATTTTTGTATATGCATTTACATTGACTGAGAATAGTAGCAAAATCAGGCAAAATACTGAAGTACGGATAGGTTTTTTTAGATACATCATGAAGGAATAATTGCATTAAATAAAAACAGTCTGTTACACTTTAGTATTTTATAAATTTGACAGACTTGGTATCAATATTCATCAAATAAATGCCTGTCGGAAGTAAAGAAACATCTATTTTACCATTTACTGAAGTACCTTTTGAAAGTGTTGAACCTATTAGATTTAAAATTCTATAATCGAAATTTTCAAGATTTTGTACAGTAAGTTTATCTTTTACTGTATTTGTCAACAAAGTAGGATTTTTTTGGTCGATGGCTGGATTCACTGAAGTTAATTGTTTTTGAATACTAATTGCCAATGTATTGACATTAATTGTAACTATATAATTAGCAGCTTCTGTAATGTTCCATTTCACATCACCACCCGCCACTAATTGCATTTGTGTGTCAGATACTTTTATAAAGAAATCCTGATTCCAGCCCCAATTGCGGTTTACAGGGAATTTGATTTCGCCTACTGCCAAAGCACCGGTATAAGTGAATTCGAACGGATTAGCAGGATTTTTCACTAATTCGGTTGCCTTGCCTAAATCCCAACCATTAGGAGCTGCACCACCTACCATAAAAACCGTATTAAACTGAATAGGGGTTGGCTCACTCATCGCAGACACACTCAATGTTAATGCTGCAGTATCTAAAACGACAGTATAATTTCCGGCTGTAGCATTTGTAAATGAAATATCAGGATCAGCATAGGTATTCCGTTTCACAACAATTGAGTTTGAAGCACCTTTATTCCAACTTGGCACCCAATCGGAGTTTTGTTTAAGAAATTTGAAACTTCCAACATTCAGATAGGCATTATAATAAAATTTAGACGGGTTTACACCATCCTGAGTTAACGGAGATGATTTGTCTTTGTCCCATCCGTATTTGGTAGCATCGCCAATTATACACATAGGATTCTGAGCCACTGTTGTCAAAATACTGCTTATTACAAAAGTTGCAGCCACATAAAAGCGTAAAATTGTTTTCATAAAAATTTGATTTTAAAGATTAGAGTATTCTGTTGAGTTTAATATTTTACATTTTTTTTGAGAAAAGCCGGCGTGCTTAATCACACGCCGAACCTTATTGTTTTACAAAACTAAGTGATAAGGTTTCGATATTTGCTGTGATTACATAATTACCGGCAGTGCTAATCGTCCATTTTTTATCATCTGCCTGACCTCCAATATGCCGGTACATGTGTACATCATCGGTACGCATATACATATCCTGACCAAAACTTCCATCTCGATTGACTGGGAATTTGAATTCACCTGCTACCATTGGACCTGTGTAATTGAAAATACATCCATCAACAGCATCTTCAGTCATCTGAATAGCATTGGTTATAGTCCAGCCAATTGGAGTGGCGCTACCAACCATGTAGAGTTTTTCACGATAAATATTGATTGTGTTGTCTTGCTGATTTAACGTAATAGTATAATATCCTTTTTTGCTAATACTCCATTGGTCATTACTCACTTTACCACCCTGATGGGTATAAAAATGAGTATCATCGGTACGCATAAACATATCCTGATTTCCATCGGCATTGGTGTTCACTGGGAATTTGAAGGTTCCGGCTTTGAGTATGCCCTGATAAGTGAATACAAAAGGATTGGTGGCACTTTGGGTAAGCTTTGTTGCTTTGCTGTAATCGGTTCCGTTGGGTGCTGAAGTTCCGGCAAGATAAACTTCAGCGTATGCCGGATAATTTATTTTGGTAAGTGAAGCTATAAGGTCAAGTAAGCTTATTTCCACGCGGTACACACCTGCTGATTTAATTGTAAACAGCGAATTTGCCTGACTGGCATTGTTGCGATAAACAATTTTAGTACTATCGGCACCCATGTTATACGATGGGATTTCCTGGCCTAATGTGGTTATAAATTTCAGGGTTCCGGCACTGAGCATTCCCTGATATACAAACACGGTGGGGTCAGTTTGAGGGGTAAGTCTGAGTGCATTATTCAAATCTGTACCTTTAGGGGAAGCAGTACCGTACAGATAAAGTGTTTTGCTAACGGGCTGATATGTAGTTGCTTTCAGACTGATAACCGGTGATACTTCGGTGGTCTGCGGGCTTGAATAAATAGTTGATACAACACGGGCTTCCAGTTCAGTAACCGTTCCCGGAGTAGAATTCCAGTGACTTAGCAGGCTGTCATTCAGTTCTTCTACCGTAAAACTGCGTGAATAAACTCCTTTACCCAGATTCAGGCTAATTGCTTTCGAAAAATTATTTCCCTTTATGTCGAGTTGAAGCGTGTACGACATGGATGCTCCTGTTCCGCTATTTGTTCCGGTAGTCCAGCTAAAATTCAGTGCGGTTGTGGTAAGGCTGTTTTTCTGATTCAACACCAACTCCGATTTAGTTGCACTTACAGCAAGAGCTCCGGCTTTTACCAAATCATCCGGCAAATTTTGTTCGCAGGATGTAAAAAAGGAGGTAATAAGCAGAAATACAAGTTGAAAAGAACTAATTAATTTTATTTGTCTCATATCTATAGTTATGAATTGTGCATTATTAATTATGGAAATGATTTAATATCCCGGATTCTGAGTCAGGTTTGGATTAGCATCGCGTTCTTTCTGCGGAACCGGGAAAAGCAGGTATTTGGAGCTCATGTTCGATTTTCCGATAGAATGAAGAAAGTCAATACCATATTGCCCTCCTTTTACCCGGATTAAATCGAACCACCACTGACCTTCGAAAGCCAATTCCATGCGTCGTTCGTGTAAAATCTTTTCACGTAAACCGCTTTGATTCATCCCAATAATACTCAACAATCCGGCACGAACACGTACTTTGTTTAGAGTAGCATTAGCATCTGTGGCAAGTAACTGTGCTTCATTAGTTTGCCCAAGCTCATTCAATGCTTCAGCTTTCATTAGAAGGACGTCTGCATATCGAAGTACGGGGAAATTCATTGGGCTATTGTCATACGTTAAGTAAACCGATGTCGGAACTAAAAATTTACGCAGATTATAACCTGTTGTGGAATAAGAGTTTTGATAATCAAACCCATCGAATTTTGGACACCCCTGATACAAAATGGTTGCATCTTTTCGCATATCACCCGATTCGTATGAACTTACAAACTCTTTGGTGGGTTGATTCCAGCCCCATCCACCAGCTACCATGTTCGATCCACGAGGACCCATAAAGGTACTTAGCCACGATGACTGGTTTTCGTTGCTCCAGAAATCACAACCAGTAACTTTACCACAATACTGAACCTCAAAAAGTGATTCTGCCCCATTTTCTTTAGTTGGATTAAAATTATCGCTATAGTTTGAGTTTAAACTGTAACCCAAATTTTTCACCGAATCACATAGATTAATTACACGTTGGTAATTGCCGAGTACTAACTCCACTTTTGCCAATATTCCTTCTGCCGAGCCTTTGGAAGCTCTACCGATATCCGATCCGGAATATAGTTCTCTTTCAGGCAATAAATTGATAGCTGCCGTAAGGTCTGATTCAATTTGTTTGTAAACAATTGCTTTGGCTGTTCGGGCAGGACGCAAATCATCCCCCGAAGTAACCGGAAGCAACACTAACGGAACATCTCCAAAAAACTGAGTAAGAAGAAAATAGTAATGTGCCCGCAGAAAATGAGCTTCGCCTAAAATTCGATTTTTCAATGATGGTTTGATTGTCATGGTGGACACTCGCTGTAGAACAATATTGCAGCGTAATATACCGGGCCAGGGACCACGCCATAAATCTAACACACCCTGATTATCGGTAGATGTTATAAAGTTTGCTTCATCTTGTGTTTCAATACCATCAGTTCCGCCACCTGCTCCGGTTAAGCTGTTGCCAGCCATAATGTCGGTAGTCCACATACGCATATTATACAGTTTAGGCCATTGAAGTGGTTGGTAGGCACCATTTATTGCATTAATTGCATCATCTTCGGTTTTAAAATAACCATCGCTGTTAATTGAATCTTCAGGCAATTTGTCTAAGAAATCGGAACAAGCCGTCAAAAACACAGCTACCATTGCGAAATATATAAATTTTATGAGTTTCATATTTAATTATGAATTTTTAATTATGAATTACATTCCTAGATTAATTCCAATACAGAAAGTTTTAGTAACCGGATATATATTGTTATCTATTCCATTCACACCAACTTCTGGATCAAATCCGCTATATTTTGTTAGTGTCAGCAGATTTTGTGCACTGAAATAAAAGCGCGCAGTCGTTAAATGAGCTCGTTTAATTAGTACCGTAGGGATTGTATAACCGATGGTTACGTTTTTAATACGCAGATAAGAACCATCTTCAATATAACGATTGGATGCACGGGCATTTTGGTTTGGGTCGTTATAAACTGCTCTTGGCATGGTATTACTTGTACCTTCGCCTGTCCATCTGTTTAGAGTTGCAATTGTCTGGTTTTGAGGGATTGACATGGCTTCACTCCAAAAACGGTTTGCATTCAGAATTTTGTTCCCTTCAACTCCCTGTAGAAATATACTCATATCAAAACCAAGGTAAGTAAAGGTATTATTCAGAGCAAAATTAAGCGTAGGATTAGGATTTCCAAGATAAGTGCGGTCTTTGTCATTGATAACCCCATCGTTGTTTAAGTCCTTAAAGCGTATATCACCGGCCGATGTGCTTTTAGTTGGATCGGTGCCTGACACCTGTGTTGCATGGTTATTCACTTCGTCCTGAGTTTGGAAAATACCATCGGTTACATATCCGTAAAACTCATTAATAGGTAATCCGGCTTTAATCAATGCCAGGTTTTTGTTCAAACCCAAACTACCTACCGGCATTGGAACAGTATCGTTAATACTTACAACTTTATTGGCATTAAATGAAATATTAAACATGGTATTCCAACTTAGTTTTCCTTTCAGGTTTTGGGTGTTTATAGTTAATTCAACCCCCTTGTTTTCCATTTCTCCGGCATTAATGCTTGGCACATAAATATCTGAATATCCAGATGATACGGGAACACTCATCGGAACCAACATTTTATCGGTTTGTCTTAAATAGGCATCCAATGTTATATCGACCCGTTGATTGAAAATGCTTGCATCAACCCCTACATTCGCTTGTTTTTGATGTTCCCATTGTACAAAAGGATTTGGCATTACCACCGGTGCAACTGCCGAAACTATTGTATTGTTGAAATTGTATTTTATTGTACTCAGTTGGGAGGCAAAGGAGTAATTACCAATGTTTTGATTTCCGGTTTCGCCGTACCCGGCTCGTATTTTCAAGCTATTAATAAAGTCGATTTTTTTGAAGAAATCTTCTTCCGAAATCCGCCATGCCAACGAAGCTGACGGAAATAAACCGTATTTTCGGTTTGTTCCAAAACGGGATGAACCATCCTGCCGCAGACTTGCTGTAATCAGGTATTTGTCAGCGTACGAATAATTTACACGTCCCAAATAGGATAATATCGACCAACTTGAAGTACTTCCTCCGATAGTAGGTAGTAAAAGTCCATTGGATAATTGATTAATATTATCATCGGCAAAACTCTGAATCGACCCGTTGATATAATTATAGCGGTTTTCCTGAGCACTGGTACCCGCCATTACATTTAATTTATGTTTGTTGAATGTAACATCGTATGTAAATGTATTGTCCCACAGCCAGGTAATATTTTTGTTGTATTGCTCACTAACTGATGAAATGCTTGTTTTGGTATCCCAATCCCCGCGTTTTGGTGTCCAGTTACGCGAATCCCAGAAATTTGCCTGAATCCCAAAAGTTGATTTGAATTTCAGACCTTTCAGAATTTCCAATTCTCCATAAATATTCCCCATTAAATTATAACCATCCGTCGAATTCTTAACGGTTTGAGCTGTTCCAATCGGGTTTACAATATCGCCAACGTAAATGCCGAGTCCTTCAGGGTAGCTATAGCTGCCATCTTCGTTGTAAATTGATTGTGTTGGCAATGCCAGCATGGTATTTTGTATGCTGTAACTTCCACTTGTTTTAATATCGTGGTTCACGGTTAAACTGTTTCCAAACTTAAGAAAAGTAGTGATTTTGTTTTCGGTATTTAGCTGGAAAGTAAATTTCTTATAGCCGGTTCCTATCACAATTCCATCCTGACTAAAGTAATTACCTGACACATAAACGCTAGATTTATCGGTACCTCCCGAATAATTCAACGAGTAATTCTGCATGGGTGCGGATTGGAAAAGTGCTCCAAGCCAATTACTCCCAACTCCCAAACTGGCAGGATCGGCAAAGGCCGGATTTTGCATCAGTCCGGCATTGTTCATCATCTCGTTGTGAAGCGTTGCAAATTCAGATGCATCAAGCATTTTTAGCATATTGGTGGCACTTTGCACACCATACGAATAGTTGAAACTCACTTGCGATTTGCCACCCGTTCCGTGTTTGGTAGTGATAATGATAACACCATTAGCTCCACGCGATCCATAAATAGCTGTTGCCGATGCGTCCTTCAATACCTGAATGGTTTCCACATCGTCCATATTCAACTGGTTTAAACCTCCATCAATGGGAAAACCATCAATAACTACCAGGGGATTCGAATCGTTAATGGTACCTGTACCACGAATACGTAATACGGCATCTGAACCGGGTGTACCAGAAGAAATTACCTGAACTCCCGCAGCCCTTCCTTGTAATGCATCGCTCACACTCGGCACGGGTAATGATTTGAGGTCGCTGCTTTTCACAACTGCAACCGAACCGGTAAGGTCTTTTTTGCGCATGGTACCATATCCTACCACTACCACATCTTCGAACTGTTTATTGGTTTCGCGAAGTTCAATTTTCAGAATATCGGAAGGCTTGGGGCTGATTTCTTTGGATTCGTAGCCTACGTAGGAAAATGAGAGGGTTGGATTTTGAGCGGAAGATTGCAAACTGAATTTGCCATTTATGTCGCTAATTGAACCGGTGGTTGTGCCTTTCACAACTATACTTACACCAATAAGTGCTTCCCCCTTAGTATCTGTAACTGTTCCTGCATAGATTTTAGAAAGCTGTTGAGCCATTAAATCCGGAAAGGCAAAAAACATACTACTCCACAATAGTATGCCGAGAATACTCGTCTTCTTTAGCATCATTTCTTTTCGTATTAATTTTAAGATTGAAAATGTGTCGTCTGAGATGAACACATTCGACAATGCAAATGTACAACGAGGTTAGATAGAATATTTTCGACCTAAAAAGAATGTAGTGGTTTTTAATGCTCTACATATATATTGGTCTGAATATCAAAAATATGAGAATAAAAACTACAGGAAAAATGTAGTGAAAATATAATGAAAAAAGGTCTATGAACTTACTTCATAGACCATTTTTTCTGTTTGGTTTTATTAAATCATTCGGCTGCCAACCCGATTTGCATCACTTTTTGTTCAAACTCATCCCGGTTACCGACAGCTTTATTTCTTATTTTGGTGCGATAATTATAAATGGTCGAAAGTGAGCAGCGCAGGAAATGCGAAATCTTCACGCTGTCCGAAATCCCTAACCGAATCAAAGCATAAATCCGTAATTCAGTATTGAGCAATTGTCCGGACTTCAACTGTACATACTCATCGTCGATAAGCAGACTTTTGAAATCTTCCACAAATGCCGGAAATAATTGTAAGAAAGTAATGTCAAAATTGTTGTAGAATTCCCTGAGTTCTTCATCAATAAACTCTTTCGATTTGAGTTCCTTTATCAGTTCTTCCGTTTTGCCGGATGAAGCTGTTTTGTTTAGCATTCGTCGGTAATTATCCAGTTTGTCGATATATTCTGAACACTGATCCATGTATCTTCCAATATATTCTTCCTTAATCAGGTTACTTTCGGAAAGAGTTAAGTTAGCATCTTTCAGTTCAATATTGATTTTAGATAGCTTTTGGTTCAATGAATTCAGTTTATCGTTGGCCTGGCTCAGATTTTTACGGGCTACAGCCAGTTTTTTCATCTGCCTGTACACAAAGAAAACCGCAATAGCCAGCAATAAAGATAGAATACTAATGCTGATAATAGTTATGAGCATTTGTCTTTGCCTCGACTCGGTCTGAAGCTGATACGCTTTATCAATAATTGGCATCATCCGTGAAATCTCGTATGTTCTAAGTCGGGCATTACAAAACAACGCATCATCCAGCGAACGTTTCATGTAATTATATGCCCGGTCAATGTCACCATCTTCATAAAGTAAAAAAGCCAGATTGCGGAGTGAAATGTATTCCTTGGTGGAACATTTTATATCATTAATTGCCGAAAGTGCGAGCCAGTGTCTCTGAAGATTTCGCTGTCTTTTGCCTTCATATGCCAATGCAATACTGTACGAAATAATAGCTTTGGTGTGATAATCATCGTCTTTAATGGTTGGGAAATAGTTGAGCAGAATAACCAATGCTTCGTCGTACTGCTTACTTACAATTAGTTGGTCGGTTTTAACCATCACATGGGTACCGGTTTGGGGCGGATTTACCAACAATATGGAATCCCGAAATGAATCAATTATTTTATCGTATTTCTTTTTCTCAAGACTGGAAACCGTATAATCGGCCATATAACCGTAGATGGTTCGATAAATGTGGAAATAATAGGCTTTCAGGTCGGGTGCGGTGGATATATTAATGGTACTCAATATATCCATAGACTCTTTGTAAAGCCCGGCCGTTCCCATAATTGATGCCAAATTTAAACGGGCATCGGTCAGACTGCGTTTATCATTCAGTCTTTCAGCAATTTGCAATTTCAAACGTGCAAATATTAGTGCCGAATCGGATTTATAAGCGCTGTATTCGTCGTAAAGTTTTCCGCAGATTTCGTACTTCTGAGGCTCTGAAACGGTAATCCTTAACGATTCCTTCAGTTTGCCTATCCGTTCCTCTTTCAGCTGAGAAAAATACTGGTAATTCTCAACCGTTTTGTCGAGGACATTTAGGAGGGAATCAGTATCGTTCTGACTGAAGGCAGAAAGTAAAAACTGAAAAAAAAACAAAGAAATTAAAAATCGCCTCATGGTCAGTTTACTATAATATCAGGTATCCGATTTCACGGATTTTATTTCCATTATTTTCTGTTCGAAAAGTTCGTTTGGAATATGTGATTTGTTTTTCACCTTCGATTTGTAGGTGTTGATGGTGTGAACGGAATAATTCAGGAATTTACCGATTTTCTCACTTTCATAGACTCCAAGTCGTATCAAAGCAAAGATGCGAACTTCAATTGTAAGATTTATGCCATCCGGATTAATCTGATCCTGCTCTTCAGGAGGGAAAAGTTTTTTAAATTCGGATACAAAATCCGGAAACAATTTCAGGAAAGTTTCATCAAACGAAGTGTACATGTTTTTTCGATCGTTCTCCAGTTCCGATTCTTTAAACATTTTGGCCAGTTCATCTGTCTGTTTTGTGGCAATTTTACGGTTAATAATGCGGTAAATATGCTCCAGTTTATCAATATACTGATAGTTGATATAAAAGAAATGTCCGATATATTTATCCTTAATATTACTTGTTTCTTTCAGCTCCGAATTGACCTGAAGTAGTTTTTCGTTTTGTTCTTCAATGGTGAGCCGGGCCGCTTTAATTTTATTGAGCTGTTTGTAAATAATAAGCGTGGCACCTAAAAGCGACAGTAGCAGTATAGACACTAATGAAACCATCCAGATGAGCATATTGCGTTGGCGTTCAACGGCATCAATACGTTCCTTTTCAATAATCGGTAGAATGGAACCAATCTCAATTTTTCGGTGACGTGCATTGTAACAAACGGCATCATCCAGTGCAATTTTAATGTATTTATAAGCGCGGTTAATGTCTTTTTTCTCCTGATACAGCTGGGCAGCAAGCAAGCGGAGGGCTACTGTTTCTTTGGTGGATGATTTAATATCAGCAATGGCTGCCTTTATGATGTGGATTGTAGCTTCTTCATTCTGATTGGTTACCGTGTAAATATATCCCAGACTCGAAGCAGCAATAGCATATTCATGGTTGTCGGAGGTTATTGCCAACGCTTGTTGGAATTCTTCTCCGGCACCGTTATAATCCTTCTTCTTCATTTTAAGCAAGCCCAGCGAACTTAGTTTTTCGGAACTATTAACAGGAAGCAAAGTTATAATGGAATCACTGTATTTTAATCCGGAATTATCATATTGTGATTTGAATGGTTTTACGCTGTTGTAATCAGCCAAATCATAATACAAACGTGCCATTACTTTGTAGTATTGCAATTTAACGGCATCAGAATAGTTTTTTACGTTTATGCTCGTCGCCAGGTCGAATGCTTCTTTAAACAGTCCTGACGATAAATAACAAAATACAAGACGTGTTTTAGCTTCAGTTACTTTTTCCGGATTATTCAGGTTTTTAGAAATATCGAGTGTTTTCAGCGCATAATAATAGGCAGAATCATACTTGTACGACTTATATTCGTCGAAAAGTTCAGCACTATATTGTAACTGCAGGGTAGAATTTCTGTAATTTGACTTTAATTTTTTTGTCAGTTCGCCAATTTTGTTTTCCTTAATGCCTATATAATAATCACTTTTGGCTATGTATTGATCGAGTTCTACAAACATCGAGTCTATATTAGTCGCCCAAAGAATCAGAGAAAACTGAATAAGAATTAAAACTAAAAGAAACTTCTTCATATCACGAAATAAATTTGATTGTTTCAACGAACACAAAATTACAAATTTATTTGATAATCATTGTCTTTCTGTCTAAATCATTAAAAAAACAATAATAAAATTTTGTCTTTATGATTTGACTAGTCATTAAAGTTTTGAAAACTCTATACACGTCTTTTTCAAATGATTACAAGGGATTTATTGCAAACTTTACAAACTTACCACAATCTTCTTAATTCGCTTATCCCGATTGAATACTAACTCACTTTGATTCTGGTTCAACGAATAACCCGCTATTTTTTCATTAGTTCCATCCGTAAAAATGAGTTCAATGCCATTTCTATCATCTTGCTGATATTCAAAAGGAACAGAGCAATAAGTAAAGGACAAATGCGGCTTTTCATTATCAGAATGAATAAATTCGTCAGACTTTAGAATCGTTGGATTGATTGAAATACAACCATTTTCGACCTGCATACCTAGCTCATAGAAACGACTGATAATATCCTCTTTCACCTGACCTGTCATACCCGGTTGTTGAACGCCGGCCATAGTTGGTGTGTGCGAATAGGGATCGAACGGGAATGAGCCATATACAGTAGGTGATTTGTGCGCACCAATACCCGCTTTCACATCGAAATAATGCTGTTCAAGAGCTTCAATTGTAGTTTTACATGCTGATTGTTCTATGGCTATTTTGATATTTTCAGCAATAACCAACAACAATTTGGAAACCATGTGCCAATAAATACATCCAAGACCTTCATACTTGTAAAACGTGCCCGAACGACCTGTAAATGACTGATGATCAAAAATTTGTTCGTAAACAGTTTCTATTTCCAGAATATCGGCATCTGTAACATTGAATTTTCTTTCTTTTTTCAGTTTATCCAACGCTTCACGGAGGAAGTTGGCATTATTGAAGTTGGAGTTAAAATGGAACTCACCTTTTTTATCGGTGGTAATAATCCGTGAATCGCCTTGTTTCACAAGTTCTTCGAGAAGTTTTATTCGTTGAACATCGGCGGAATTGATATTATTTTTTTCAATAAACAACGGTAATCGCTTGTTTGGATACAAAATATAACTATTCTGGTCAGCACGATACAACGAACTATTACGCAAAGCAGTCAATAAAGCGAGCACTTCTGTTGGCGAGAGTTTTCCGGAACTCAACACGGCTACCTGTCCTTCGAGCATTTCATATAAATGACGAACCGCAACACTGTTTTCGGAAAAACTAACCAGATTATAAGCGTGATACAAATTATCCGGACGTTTATTTACAGCAATGGACTGGTCGAGATAATCGAGAGTCAGTGTTAAGAACTCCAGCAGATTTGATTTCGTGATCAGATGGTTTTTACCTGTGAAGCCTTTGTAAATAAGCTCACGATAAGCACTTCCGGCATTTCCGAGTTCGTCGGCAACTGTACGACGTTGTTCATTATCGAACCCTTTTTCGAGTAAAAACGAATTATCAATTAACACTGTGTTTATTTCGTCAAAGAAACCAAACATCTCGGCCGAAACTGAAAAGTTTTCCAAAGCAGATTGTTGGAAAAGTTCCTGCGAAAAAGTTACAAACCGCCGCATGTAATACAATGTCACCATCGAAGCACCCGTTCCAACCAGCGCGTTGTTTGCATCGTTCCATTCCGGGCGAAGCGTGTTCATCCAGATTCCGGCTTCCGGTATAAAATTGCTGAGTTTAGCGAGTAAAGTGGCGAGCAGTTTTTCGGTAAAGCTCACCAGTTTAACTTCACCATCAGGATTCAATACCAATCGTGCATCAGAACCATAGGTTTTTTCAAGATTTTCAATCTGATGGTGCAATTGAGCATCAAAACGAATGGAGTTTTTAGGAGCGGCTACAATTTCGGCATAATCTTTTATGCGATAAGGTACATTGGCATAAGCAAACATCTCTTTATCAAGCAATGAAATGAGTCTGTCCGGATAATGATTCTGGGAAACTTCCAACAATTTCAATAAATAAATGATCTGATGATCGCCCCAGTAGCCAATGTTCGACCACGGATTCTCGGGTTCAATTACTTCCCAGTCGATTCCTTCGTTGGTTACCCGATACGGATTATATCCATCGGCGGTGGTTGCATTCAGAAATTTGGCAATAATGCCATTGATATAAGCCGGATACGACATTGAAAGCGCTTCCCAATTCTGGAAAATATCGCGCCAGTTACCCTGATATGAAAGTAATTTATCTCCGTTTTCGTCTTTAATATTGATATTGAACAAGTTCCACGGACGGCTCGGGTCGCCATGTCGGCGACTGAAGGTAAGTGGCAGATATTCCTGAAACAAACGATATAGATTTGCATCGTTTTGTTGCTGAATGAGTTTATCAAGTTCGGCATATTCAATGGTTTCGGGCAGTGTCGATAAGAATTTTGCATGTTTCTCCGCGCATTTTTTATTGAAATGCTGAATATGCTTGTTGAAAAACGTACTGTGAATCGTGTAATTCTCGCTGTAAATTCCTCCGCGCATCGTATTGAAAAGCACATTCGAAAAATGACGTGCCACACCATTCTCATCAGCAGTTTGCTGAACACCATCAGCTTGTGCAACAATGGCTTTCAAAGCCTGAGTTCCTTTGGAAATATTTTGTTCTACAACTTCTGCAATGTTTGCTGTTTTGCCAATAAAATCTATCAGATTATTCACTGCAGCCGCATCCTGATTTAATTCAGCCACAAAATACCATGTTTTGGTTTCGACCGGATTTATATTTAATTCTGAGCTTACAAAAAATGCTCCTCTTACTCCTTTTGCTTCAGTTTCAGGGTTTGCTTTTTCGCCATTTCTGACTTTATCCAGTTGTGTTGAACTCAATAAATAATCTGCATTTTCCAATCCAAGAGACCAAATGGTATTAGCCCGAAGCGATTCACTTGGTTCGGGGCGATCCACCAGAATGGCCTCCATTCGGTACAATGCCAATCCGGAATTTTCAACCAGTTCGGTCTTTTTATAACCATCTACCAGAGTTGAATAGGCATTTTGCGTCATGCGGTCGATTCCGGAAGGAAGGATATTTTGCAGTCCATCAACCAGATACACTTCAACTGATTCATTACTGTCATTTTTCAAGATACTTTTCTTTACCCAGCCAAAATCGTCGGAATTCATCCAGGCATAACTGAAAGTCAGTCCCAAATCCAGATTCTGTTCGGTAAAAATCAGTTTGTTACCGGTTGTGCTTTTGGCAATTGACCGTTCCAGTTTATAAATGCCTTTGTTTCTTTCCGAAAATGGCTCCCACAAATAAGTTTTGCCACTTTTGCTGACATGCAAAATAGTTTTGCTGCCGGTCATTTCAGCCGATTCGTTTATTTTATCATCGGTATAATAAGGGAAAAGTGCTGTATCGGGGTTTTTCCGACCTGCAGTTAATCCACCGGAACTCGAAATATACATCCAATGGTTGGAATCGCTTGCCAGACTGATAAAAAACGGCTGCATCGAGTCGTAGTTTTTTATCAGGTAATACTTTTCATCATCAATAAGGACAAATTGTCCGTCTGCTTCTTTTTTGCCGGCAATTACCGGGTTGTTTCCAATAAAAATATTGTTCATTTTTTTTAAAATTAAAGTTTTTGAACCACAATAAAAACAATAATTATTTCTATTTTAGTTCGAAATAATTTACTATTCTAATGCCCGTTTTGCATCCAAATCTATTTTCATCTGGTCAGTTGTTTTTTTATCAATCTTGTAGAAAATCATAAAAATGGCGCAGGACATATACAAAATACCGGGAATCACCGAAACCAGCAATTTGATACCGGTAATTGCTGTGTCGGTTTGTGCAACGTTTGGAACAAACTGCGAAAATGTCAGTATCCAGCCTGCAATGGCGGCACCTATTCCCCACCCTGCTTTCTGAGCAAAAACCGCAGCTGAAAAATACAAGCCTGTAGAGCGGCGACCGCTTTTCCATTCTCCATAATCAGCCGAATCTGCAATCATTGTCCAGAGGAGCGGAACAGCAGGCGCATATGCCATTTTGGCAATAATATTAAACACATAAATAGTGGTAATATCCTGCATACGAGCCAGATAAATCAGAATAAAAAACAAACCGGAAATCAACGAACTACCAATAAAAACGTTTTTGTTTCCAAAGCGTTTTGCCAATGGTTTTGATAAGGGAAGTGCAACGATCAATGCTACTGTACCAACCACATTGAATAACTGAACATTATCTTCTTTGCCCAGATAATATTTGAAATAGTAGGCAATGGCAGCATTTTGCATCGCAAACATGATAAATGAAATAATGCCAACCAGTGCCAGAATAACCCAGGCTTGATTTTTAAACAAGTTGCCAAAATCTTCTTTCAACGAATTTTTCTGAGCTTTAGGTGGTTGAACACGCTCTTTGGTAGTTTGGAACGTAATAAAAAAGAACACCAGACTCAAAGCTGCAAACAAAAATACGGTATATTGAAAACCCTGTGCTTTGTTGCCGTTTCCAAAAAACTTAGCCAGCGTCAGTGCCAGTCCGGTAACGATAAACTGTCCGCTGAAACCTGCAATAAAACGGTAAGTGTTCAATCCTGCACGTTCGTAGGTATCGTCAGTCATAACCGCGCCCAAAGCCGAATAAGGCAGATTAATAGTGGCATATGCTGTCATCAATAACACATAAGTTGCTCCGGCGTAAATAATCTTTCCAAACTCACCAAAATTCGGTGTGGTGAAAGTCAGAATAGCCAGAATGGCATACGGAATCGCACCAAACAAAATATACGGACGGAATTTCCCCCAACGTGTATTGGTCCGGTCGGAAACCACACCAATTATCGGGTCAATAGCCATATCCCAAAAGCGGGCAACCAACATAATTGTGCCGGCAGCTGCCGCCGAAATGCCGTACACATCGGTATAGAAAAACAGCAGCCAAAAGCCCACCATGTCCCAGACAAAGTGCGAAGCGGTATCACCCAGACTGTAACCAACTTTTTCTTTAAACGATAATTTTGTTGTATTCATTTATTTAATTTTTAGCCCCTTGCCCCCCCCCAAAGGGGGTTCCAGAGAGGAGTCTGAAACTAATCTAAAAGTCCCCCGGTGGGGGATTTAGGGGGCTTGTTTATTTCCGTCCCACTTCTTTTGCCCAATCACCGCGGTAAATCAGTTTCTGATCGTGAATTCTGAAACTGCATTTTCCGT
>CAIQOG010000145.1 GCA_903873355.1 uncultured Bacteroidales bacterium | reverse complement strand
TCGCTCATCTTTTGGTCAATAATGTATTTCTGTATCAGCTCCACTGCCATGGGTGAACCCAACTTTGCCATATCAATTTCTTGTTTTCGCAATTCCAATACGGTTTCAATTTGCCCTTTCCGGAAAGCAATAGAAATCGCTGTGTTTTTGTTGTTAATGTCCTCCCTGAAGCTATCTTCATTTACACCAATCAGTACTGAAATATCACTCACATTCATCAGTAATCCTGCGTATTCCTGTACCTTTTCCAATTGGCTGCTGTTATATTCCATATTTTACCGATTGGTTTTTAATGCGTTCAATTTCTGTTTTGTAGGTTACATAAACACTTGGGTCGTTCATTATAATTCCATTTTCCTCTCGGTTTCCACGTGTGAAATTCTGACTGCCTACAATAGAGATATTGTGTTCCTCGTTTTCAATCAAAACCAACTTTGCATGTGTTTTGGCGTAATACATTTCCGTAAAAACATTCCCGGCAAATCGCATAATTTTGTGCGTTTTCTGAATTGCCTTGAAATCCAGAATAACTGTAATATTTCGTATCAATCCTTTCTCTTTCAATTGCCATACTTTGCGTATAAATTCCTCAGAGATAGAAAATGTAAGCACGGTAATATCCGCTGTACCGGTTTGTTTTAGCGTCCATTCCAACAGATTATACAATTGAATACCTGTACCCAAATAAGCCCCAACATAGTCAGGGCTTAGTGGTTTCAGTTGATTGTCAATGTTATTCGACATTCAAAGCGACTTTCAAACCGTTTTTCTCAAATTCAGTTTTTTGTTCTGCAGAGAAAGTTTCTCCAACGGAAAGTACTTCGTCAATCCGGATTTGCATTTCCGATAAAATAGCTTTCGTTTTTTCAGCATCTTTACTTTTTCCAAGATTTGCCTTGGCTCTGCTCAAATAAGTCCGATTGGCCGAAATGCGTTTTGGGTCAATGCTAATCGCTTCTTTTTTGACTTCTTCAGTAATTGGATTTGTTACATCATAGCTGTCGTATGCTTCCCAGTTCGCACGTAGTTCCACATCCAATTCCAATAATTCTTTGAGAAATGGATAGCGGTCGCAGGCTGTGGCTGTTTCGTTCAGCACTTTTAGGCGTTCGTGCAATGAACGCATACGAGGATAGATTTCGAGGTTTTTTTGATATGCTGCTTGAATGTTTTCGGGTAAGGTGTCATGGTCAGCACGTTTACCGCTAACGGCTTCCTTTTGAGTGGTTTCATTGGTGGCTACTTGCAAGGTCATTTCTTGCACTATGGGTTCGTTGCAGTTGCGGAATTCGTCACCTATAATTTTTTGCAACTCGTATTCAATTTTTTCAAAATTGGATTTTCGGATTACATTTTCATGTAGAATCCGATTACGGTTGCCTTGCAACATTAATTTTGCACCTAATTCTAATCCTCTATCCGCTGGTTTGGTGTCTAACCATGCTTGTACTTGTTCTTTGTAATTCATTTTGTCGGGTTTTAAATTTTACTCCGGCAAAAGAATAGAAATGTAATTACACAAAAAAAGACGTAAAAAAGCCTCACATTTAGGTGAGGCTGAAATTTTACAATAATAAGAAAGAATTGAAAATTCTAAGAATCAAAAAGCGTAGTATTCAAAAAAATAGCTAAACAGACTAAACTATTAGATCATTTAATCTCTTTTGATTTCACTTTCTGCATTATTCGATTTCAGCAATTCGTTGAATTAACTCCAAAATAATATCAGTGCTTTCTTCACCGGAACCATAGGGCAAAGCGCTTTCTATACCTTCTGTAAGACCTTCATCTTCTAATAAGTTTTGGCATTCTTCCATTAAATATGCTTTCACAGTATCATTTGCATTGCTGATATTATCCAAAATATCCGGGCAATTATCAAAAATATAAATTATATCTTCAAAATCATGGCTTTGCCGTAGGTCATTCCCACCTCGTCCTTTGTGAGCCTCAAATTTAGATGCTACATAATACTCAGGACGAAACACAAATACTTCTGTACCATCTGGTAATGTTTTTGAAATTTTATTATCAACTCCCTCTACATACCAGACATTGGTGAATCCCAGAACATTTGAATCAGTTGGCATAACATCTACTAGTATGTCTTTGTAAATAAACCTACACATCGGTGCACCTTGTGTTGTGTCATGGGTAAATTTTTTAGCACGCAATTGTTCTTCCAATTTTGCGTGCGCTATTTTTGAACTTAATTCAACTACGCAGTCGACATCCAGTGTTGGTCTGATATCCGATGCTGCGGGATTACTTACATAAAGTTCAGCCACAGAACCTCCCACAAATACCATCTCATCTTTTAAATCTCCTAAACCGTTTGCAACGGTTTGGAGCATTGTTATATTTGTACTAGGCATGTTTTAGTCGTTTGTTTAATTCTTCAATGGCAATTTCTATTTCTCGCACCCTACCAACTCGTATTGTATCTATAATAGTTAATAATTCATAGAATAATCTATCATTTTCAATAACTTTTGGTAAAGTTTTATATAACGGTTCTATTGCTTGACCCCGGGAATTTCCTTTTGCATATTGCCACACATAGATATCATTACCTGAAGAGATGTGTTCTTTTATTGGAGAAGCTGAATGTGCAGTAGGGATGCCTTTGACAGTAGAACCTGGTTGAACCGGAAAAACGTATTTTAATCCATAAATCAGGAATTCGATAAAGGAGTTAATATTTACTTTTCTTTTTTTTGAATCAATAAGTCCCGCAATTTTACAACGATTTAAAGCTTCAGATACTTCGGAAGGACTAATAAGAATAGCATTTGCAATATCTATATTTTTCCAATCGGGTTGCTGTAGTGATATTATCTTTATCAATACCACTATATCTTGTGGTCGCATTCCATTGTGTTTCTTCATACAAATAATGTTTAATTCGCGATTCGCGAATTGCAAATATAAGACTATTATTTTATTCAGCAATAAGAATACATCTTGTATTTACTTCAAAAGCTACAAGTTTACCTAAACGAGAATTAGAATATACACAACCACCATCAATATTTATCACTTTACTATTGTGTTTGATTTGTTCTTCGCAAGTTTTTATAGGAATTGGTGAATGACCATGAATAATTATTCTATCTCTCAATAAAAGATTAGAATAATTTTCTCTACTTTTCCATAACATACTATATCTATCTATGAATGGGTTTTCTAGTTCGTCGTTAAATCCTGCATGAACAAACAGATACTCGTCAAGTTCAAAATACAAATTCAAGTTATTGAAGAAGTTCAAGTATTTTGAATCAAGACCTTTCAATGAATCTATATCAAAGCTTTTCAATGTTTCAGAACCACCATTTTGTATCCATTTTGGAACAGCACTTTCGTCGTTATATGAATTAACCAACATTGATTCATGATTTCCTAAAAGTGTTACTATGTCATAATCATTGTTTTGTAATTCAATAATATAGTCCAAAACTGTCTTGCTATCTGGACCTCTGTCGATATAATCACCCAAAAATATTATTTTGTCATCTTTTTTGAGTTGAATTTTATTTTCTATCAATTCTTTCATTGAATTAAAACACCCATGAATATCACCAACTACAAAAACTCTTTTATTCATATCTTAGTTATATTTTGAGGTTTGATTAGAAAGAGTTTTTTGTTTGCTTTAGTTTCAATTTTATCTATTATAATCGCCCCAAAGGTAGAATTATTCGCTCAATTTGATATTAGTCTTAACTATGTTTTAACTATTATGAAACATTTCTCTTCTGTTTTCAACGTTTAATTAAATATTCAACAATAAAAAACCCTCACAGAATCAATTGTGAGGGTTTTCAAAACAGAACAATCAGCGTTTTATGCTGCTGCATTGATAATGCCATCGGCAGTAACAATCTCACCAATGTAGAATGGTGCAGGACAAACATCGGTAACGCTTACGGTAAATGTAGTTCCCATTTCGTCTGTTGCAGCTCCACCTAACTTCTGGTCGAAAGTGGTATC
>CAIQOG010000144.1 GCA_903873355.1 uncultured Bacteroidales bacterium | reverse complement strand
AGCTTATTTACGTCTCGCTCGAGAAAAAACTCCAATTATTACGACAGAAGAAACTCCTTTTGAAATAGGCAAAGGGCAGATGTTTTGGTTGCCAGACTCTGGTCTTGCTCAAGTAGGAATTATTGTCACTGGTGGACTCACGGCCAAGGCATTATGTGCTGCAAAAGAATTGGAAGCTGAAGGGGTAAAAACAAAAGTTTTAAATCTTACAACTATCAAACCAATAGACGCAGATGCAATTATTGCTCTTGCAAAAGAAACTCGCGCATTAGTCACAGTAGAAGAACATCAGGTCGCAGGGGGCTTAGGTGGGGCAGTCGCAGAGCTTTTAGCAGGGAATTATCCTACAGCTATAGAATTTGTCGGCGTTCAAAATAAATTTGGTCAATCAGGTGCACCAGAAGAACTCATAGAACATTATGGTATGGGTAAAGATTCTATTAAAGAAGCAGTGAAGAAGGTTTTAAAAAGAAAAGTTTAATCTAATTTACTAACTTTATAGCTCCCAGGTGCATTTATTAAGTATTCTTCCAATTTATCTTTAGATAAAAGGCCTTTTTGTGCACCGACATATTTTACTACATTCATAGAATTAATAGGTCCCCAAGCAAGAGCTTCTTCTATTGTTTTACCTTGTGCTATAGCTACTGTGAATGTAGAAGAAAAAGCATCTCCAGCACCAGTTCTTTCGAATGGTGGAGCAATATCAGGATACATTGGTGTGAAGTAAATATTATTACCATCAGAAGCATAGGCACCATTTGCTCCATCACTAATGCAAACTATTTTTGGTCCAAGGTTATGAATCCCTTTTATTAATTTTTTAATTTTAATTTCTTTACTTTCATCTTCGTGCATATTTAAAATTTTCTCCGCTTCTTCATAATTACAGAAAAATATTTCTGTACGAGCGTAAATTTCTTTCAATGCTTCTGTTCCAAACTTTATTTGAAATGTTCCAGGTTGAAAAGCCATTTTTGTTTCCGGATGTTTTTTTAAATATTCTGAAATTTCAGTATGATATGGTAGAGAATTTTCTGCTATTGAAGAAAGGTAAATCCAACCAATCTCTGGTATAGCAGGTAAGTGGTAATTAAATTCCTCATGTTTAATCAAGATTGTTCTCTCGACTCCATACCAAAGCACATAATGGTAATTGGTTTTTTTACCAGCATCAGTTTTTAAGTAGTCTATTATTATGTTGTCTTTTTTAAGAGAATCTAAACATTCTTGACCGTTTCTGTCGTCTCCTATTGTTGATAGAAGGGCGGTACGTAATCCTAATCGAGAAGCAGATACAGCAGCATTAGGACTATTTCCTACTGCATAAAGCACATCGACTGATTCATAAGGAACTTTATCTCCAAAACGTAGGCATAGTTCGTCACTTTCAGCTCCATCTAAGCCCTTATGCTCATGAGCATCTTTTATTTTTATAAAAGCATCAATTACGATATCCCCAATTGCTAAAAATTCAATTTTGTTGTTTTCTGTCATATTGGTATAATTATAACATATTATAATAGTTAAATAACAACATCATTATGTCTAAAAAGATACTTTTGGTTTTGGTT
>CAIQOG010000143.1 GCA_903873355.1 uncultured Bacteroidales bacterium | reverse complement strand
TCAGGTTTATTCTCGTGATATTCAAATGATTAACATTAAGTTTAACGAAGTATTGAATCATGTCACTTCGATTTAAAAAAATAGCCGTAAAAATTGGAAGCAATGTGTTGACACAGGTTGATGGCACGTTGGATATCCTGCGTATGTCGGCATTGGTAGATCAAATTGCACAATTGCACAAAAAAGGCGTTGAAATAGTGATGATTTCGTCGGGTGCAGTAGCATCTGGACGAAGCGTGCTGGGTGTTACAAAAAAAATGGATGTAGTGGATCAGCGCCAGCTTTTTTCAGCCGTAGGACAGGCAAAACTTATAAATCATTATTATGACTTATTTCGTGAACGGGGTATAATGGTAGGTCAGGTGCTTACGATGAAGGAAAATTTTAGCAGTCGGCGCCATTACCTGAACCAACGCAATTGTATGCGGGTAATGCTCGAAAACAAAGTAATTCCAATTGTAAATGAGAATGATACAGTTTCGGTAACAGAGTTGATGTTTACCGATAATGATGAACTATCGGGTCTGATTGCTTCGATGATGGATATGAACGCGTTGATTATTCTGAGTAATATCGATGGCATTTACAATGGTTCACCATCAAATCCCGAATCGAAAGTGATTCGTCAGATTGAAAAAGGTCAGGATTTATCAGATTATATTGAAAGTTCAAAATCAACCTTTGGTCGTGGTGGAATGCTAACCAAGACGAGCATTGCACGTAAGATTGCAGATCAGGGCATTGAAGTAATTATTGCAAACGGAAAACGGGATGGTATCTTGCTTCAGTTGCTCGATAAAAAAGTGGATACAGTCAGCACCCGATTTGTGCCTGCTAAAGAGGAAGTTTCGAGTATCAAGAAATGGATTGCTCATAGCGAAGGCTTTGCCAAAGGTGAAATTCATGTGAATGAAAATGCGGCCATTGTCCTGACCGGCGAAAAAGCCGTGAGTTTGTTACCAATTGGAGCAACTGCCATTGTCGGTGATTTTGAAAAAGATGATATCGTGAAGATTATCAACCACAAAGGTAAATCACTTGGTATTGGAAAAGCTCAGTATGACAGTGACAAAGCCCGTGAAATGCTCGGCAAAAAAAATCAAAAGCCATTGATTCATTGCGATTATTTGTATCTGGAATAAATCAAAAAATATGAACAAACAATTTTTCAACTTATTTGGTCTATTGTTGATTGTATTGTTTTACTTTGCAACCCTACCTTTATCTGCAAAAGAAGTTCCGGGGTACATTGTAACTCTGAAGAATGATACAATTTGTGGGACAATCCAAGCTCATAGTAATATATTCTTTTTTAGAGTTGGAATTTTTGATACAGATCAAAATTGTTTCAATTCTAAAGTGTCATTTAAAGCTAAAAATGAAACAAAATTCAGAACCTATTACCCTGAAGATATTCGAGAATTTGATTTCAGATTTAAAAGTGTGCATTACATTTATAAAAGTTTTCAGATAAAAAGAAATAGCATTTTTGAGTCTGAATCTGAACAAAATCGTTTTCTATGTTTGTTATACAAAGGTTCCATAGAGCTATATCAGGATAATTTTTATGTCACGAATCACTGCATGACAAAAACGGAAAGTCCCGAAATTTCATTTACGGAATATTTCTTGTTTTCTCCGACAAAAAGTTTAATAAATGTACAGAAGACAGATAAATATAAGACTTTGAGGGACTTGCTTTCTGAATATAATCTCGATAATGAATTTTTAAAAACCTTACCTGATAATTTAAAATTCAAAGACATTAAGAAAATTTTAAAACTTTACGATATGTGGCTAAAAGCTAAGTAAATCTCAAAACGTTATTCTTCTGTCAAAAATAATATCATTCTTTCAATCGCTTCTTTGCATATCGGGCAAAATTCCGGAGATTTATTTGTACGCATGCGACAATCGTAACATGCTCTGAATATGCCTTTTTTCAGATAACCGCCACCTTCAAAAACACCGATTTTTGTTTTAATTGAATCGCATTTCGGAGTAGGAATTGATATTTCTCCGGTTATTTGATTTTTCCACTTATTCTCGAACTGCACCAAGGTTGTAATATTCGGTTCCCATGGTTCTTTTTTGATATCGTACGTTCCATCCAGCACATCCTTGTCGTAAAAATACTCATCCGCCAACCCTGCAAATGAATGTCCGAATTCGTGTACTGTTACCTGCGTTACCAGTTTATTATCAGCAGCAGTAAGTGCATAGAAATTGTAAATTCCACCACCCCCATAAGTCGAAGTATTGGCCAGAATGTAGATTGCATCGTAAGGAACTAATGCTGCCAAATCGCGCAAATCGAAAGAATTCTTTGTAGTCAGATAGCGTGGTTCGTAGAAAGTGTAAAAATGCGAACTGACGGCTGTATTTTTCCAGCCCGAATCCTTTTGCAGCGAAATCCCTGATTGTTCGGACGGTGCCGCAATGGCATAAACGTTTATACGATTTTTATACTTCGCAAAAGGCTCATGTGTCAACAAATTTTCGGCTAACTTCTGAGCATCCCTGAAGAATTTGTTTCGATCATTTGCAGAGTAACCTTCAGCAATAACGGCAATATCAATCGCTTTTTCGGGAGAAGCCATTTTTGAGATAATTTTGACCGGAACAGTTTTCGGAACAGTTTTTTGAATCAGTTTATCGTTTGGTGAAAGTGAATAACGAAACAATTCCTGCCACTTGTTCAAATCCTGTCGTTTTTCAATTATCAGATTTACAGCCTTTTGCGGAAAAGGAAATTGAATGGTTTGTTCAAAACTTTTCGAAGCTATCAGGGCTTCCGGAGTGGATTGCCATTCGTGAAACAAAGCACTGAAACCGTCTATGAAGATTTGTTCATTTGTCAGGCTGTCGAGCACCCGAAACCGGAAATCGCCCAGATTCAGATCAGTTGACAAATGACCGCGTCGTCCACCCCAGAAAGGTTCTTGCTTTATTTTGTCCAGAAAAACTGCAGTTTCACGGGCATTCCCGCAAAAATGAAAATCCACACGACAAGCTTTGTCGGTAAAGAAACTATTATATTGTTGAGCAAAAAATGTCGAACAATAAAAAAATGAGAGAAAAAGAGCAAGAACTGACTTTAACATGGCATTGAATTTTGAAATCGGTTACAAATTAAATAAAAAATTTCTGTCTGAACCAATTTATGGTCTGAATAAACAAAATCCTCCGATTGTAATAACCGGAGGATTTCTTCATAGTTAAGATATTCAGGATGGTCATAATGTCTTTTTGGAAGCAGAATTTTCTGAGTTCATTCCGATATCGGCAGTCTGAACAACAGTTCCATTATCATTGATGGTGATAAAACGTCTTTCTGGTTTTGAAAAGCCGGGTTTTTGTACCAACAGGATATAATTTCCTTTAGTTACATTTTCGATTACAAATTCACCGTTTTCATTACTGGTTTCATCGGCAACTATTTCCATTGATTTTGAATCCAGCAGTGTAACTGAGGCATGATTTCGTTCAGGCCTGTCACTTTTCACTATGGTACCTCTGATTTCGTAGGAATTCTGT
>CAIQOG010000142.1 GCA_903873355.1 uncultured Bacteroidales bacterium | reverse complement strand
TTTAGGATTAAAGTATTAGTTTACGAATAATTTTCTTAGCATTTATTTCAAACACAATAATGCAAACTGCATGTTGAATGGCTGAGACAGGCACAAACTGTAAATAATCTGTAACTATACCATTAAATAAAGGTCTTCCCATGCTATTAAAAACAGAATATTTAGCATGAATACAATCGCCAAAAATATAGAAACCATTCCTGTCGGGTGATGCAGACACATTTAACACGTAATTGGTTGAATCATTTGAACCATTATTCAGCACACTGGTCCATTCCTTTTTCAGAAGATATCTGTACCACTCCTTTTTTGCTGCATTCACCCATTCGGGCAGCGTTCCCAGGCGCAGGGTTAACTGTGCTTCATAAAGCGATTCGGGAGTTACTGCCTGTTGGTAATTTTCAAAAATGCCCAATGTTGATTTTAAAAAAGTACTATTACCCTGCCAACCAATAATATTTGGTTTTACAATTTTTGGGTAATTTCCGTAAGGAGGATTCACGTGGTCTTCCCAAAAAGCGATATTGGGACTACTTCCATTTTCAGTATGATTCCAGTAAGTAAGGTCTTTCCCGTGATTAGGACATACAGCTGCATCACCTCCATTGCCAATATACCTGCTTTTTGAAACATCGAAAAGCGTATAATAGGGATACGAAGCATGAACATCAAAACCACTGCGCGATTGCCCCCTGTACCTCCATACAACGGTTGCCGAGCTGCTTGCCGAAGGTCCGGGTCCGTGGAAAAACCCGGGTGAATTAGTAGCATCGTCAATAAATCCCATAAGAACTCCATACGTACCACCCGATGCTTCTACACAAAAATGCCCCGGATTACCATCGAAACGAATGTGCATCACCGAACAGCCATAGCCATTGACAACCGCTATCCCCGCATTCATATCCGTAAAACGCAGGCGACGTATAAAAGCATCCTTGAATCGTTCGAGGCGAATAAAACTCCATCCGGCATCATTGATAAAATCTTTGTGATGAACAATTTTATCCTTAAAATTACCGTGAAACCATATATCTTCCACACCCAATCCTTCACTAAGTGGTAAATAAACCACATTCCAACCATAAGAAGCGGTTATATTGATATTGATTGGTTCCGACAGGGTGATGATATTTCCCTGAATACCCGAAATTTTGTGTTTTTCATTGATGGTTATTCCATTATTGATGGTGGTAGTCCATTCGGGATAAGGTGTTAACCCTGATAATAATTCATTGTTGGCCACAGGGTTGGTCATTCTAAATTCAATCATATCACCTGCTTTTAAGGTCGAAACATTGTCCACCGTTATTTGCTTATCTCCCCTGAGTGCATTCAAAGCAATTTTTGTCCGAACAGGTGATGACTGGTAATAATAAAAATGAAATAAGCTCGGAACAGACCACATTTGGTTTGGATCTGTGGGCAACATGTAGTTCCGCATAAACAATTCGGTTCCACCGGCTCCACTACCACTACCCCTCAAAATAATGTTTGGTTTGGGAATGTGAATACCATCGGTACGTCCAACCATTTCATTCATCAAAAATCTACCTTTCGGAAAGAAAACGATGCCTCCTCCGGCCGCTGCTGCAGCATCAATAGCAGCTTGTACGCCATCAAAGTCTTCGAGATTATCATTCGGAATAGCACCATATTTAGTAACATCAAAAATGGGCAGGTTGGTGGTAGGAATAGAATCCACTCCGAACTTATATCCTGCATAAGAATAATCCGGCAGAAGTGCTGTAGCAGGGTTAGCTATAAAGGCTGTGAAGCAGGCAGGCTCATTTTCTGCCTGCAAAGTGAATACCCTAAAAAGCAGTAATGCTAAAAATATTTGTTTACATGCCTGATACATTCGATGAATTATATTGATTTTATTTTATAAATCAATGGCAAATTATCTGATAATGATGTTTTTACAAACTGAATAAGCAATCCTTCCTTCGTTTGCTTCCAACTGATTTTCGTGTTTGTACCCAATAATGAAACTGACTTAATTTTCATTCCCGCAACTGATTTAATCAGTATATCTCCGGTGGGTGGTGCCAGTACAATGGCATAAACCGCTCCCTGATTGCTGGTAAAACGAATATCATCCTGAGTGTAAGTTGGCAGCACATTGGGCAAATGTTCTTCTTTCAGTTCCGCACGGCTTTTCATACGGTGCGGTCCTTCGCCCATCACACTGAAAGGGTGGCTACCGTAAATAGCCTCGCCGTTGGTTTCGAGCCAACGTCCCACAGTCAGAAGAGTTTCTTCCTGATCTCCGGCTATCGTTCCATCCGGGCACATCACTACATTCAGAAGCAAATTACCATTTCGGCAGGCTGCTTCGGATAACATGGCCACAACTTTCGGAGCTGATAAATAGGTGCGTCCTTCGCCCTGATAATGCCAGTCACCCATGCTTTCTTCCAGTTGCCAGTTATCAGGCAGAATTTCCTTGCTGTAATCGCGTTCCAACGCCTCTGTCATGGAACCACGCCTTTCTTTATCAATTCCTTTCAAAGTAATGATTCCTTCATCTGCCCCCTTGTGCCAGTTACGTTCCTGATTGAAATAATGCTGCGCAATGAGCGTTCCCACCCGCTCATCCAAACCCTTTTCTGGACTTGTGTTATCAAATTTCACCCACTGACGCCAGATATTGCTTGGCGACCACAGGTCAAACTCCAAAATATCAGGCTGATACGTATCAATCAAATCTTTGGTGCGCAAAAACCAGTTTTTGATAAAAGCCGCTGTTGGTTGGTCGCCGTTTGGTCCGCCCACATGCATAGGTCCGTATAAATCTTGTGGGTCATAGCCTTCCCACCATTTGCCTTTTCCATCCGCCTTGGTCAAATAACCATCGTAGGGAATGCCTGCTTTTAATCCGGTGGAATCCGCTCCACGAGCCGTATCGTACCATCCCCAGGTGTTGATATTGTGAATGGAAACACCAAAACGAAGTCCCTGCTTTTTTGCCGAAACTTTCCATTCGCCCACAATATCCCTTTTCGGACCCATATTCACCGAATTCCAGGGCTGAAATTTAGAATTCCAGTTATCAAAATTATCATGATGATTGGCTAAGGCCACCAGATAACGTGCTCCTGCTTTTTTGAAAAGTGCCGTCAACTTGTCGGCATCAAATTTATCGGCAGTCCATGTAGGAATCACATCCTTGAATCCAAATTCCGAAGGATGACCGTACTTTTTTAAATGAAAGCTGTACGCTCCGTTTTTCTCGTCGTATAGGTTGCGGGCATACCAATCGCCATATCCGGGTGCTGCCTGAGGACCCCAGTGTGCCCAAATACCAAACTTTGCCTTGCGAAACCATTCAGGGAATTTTCGTTGGTTGAGGGATTTCCAGTTTGGTTGAAAAACGCCTTGGGCAATACTAAGTTGGTTTTTGTTCGTTGCTGAATCAGCATTCAGAACCTCTTTTTGAGTCATTCGGGCATTATTTTGTCCAATAACAACTGTGCCGAATAAAAGAATGGCTGTTAATAGTTTAATTTTCATATATTTCATCATTTGCTTTTCTTCATTTTAATCATTTCACTCCCAGCAAGAAGGAATGCACCAGCACCATATTCCTGAGATTCAGAAGCGGTTACAGAGCGTGGGTCGGCACCAACAGCCTGCACCCAACCGAGCATACCGGTATTTTTATCAATCGCCCAGTTCAATCCTTTCCATGCTTTGAGCACCACCGGAAGGTATGTCTTTGATGAAAGTAAGCCGTTGTTGATACCATAAGCCAGAGCATAACAATAAAAGCCCGATCCGGATGTTTCAGGAGCCGGATACTCTTCAGGGTCAAGTAAACTCGAACGCCAGAGTCCGTCTTCACCTTGCAGAGTAGCTATTCTGGCACACATTTCTTTAAAAACGGTTTCGAATTCAGCC
This sequence comes from uncultured Bacteroidales bacterium, assembly GCA_903873355.1. The sequence continues at coordinate 9,324 of CAIQOG010000142.1, read as the reverse complement.
CGGTGAACGTAATTTTTCGGCATATCCTGCAACAAACGGGTTAAACCGCCAAGTACCCAGCCATTTCCCCGCGACCAAAAGATTTTCTTCCCGTTTTTACTGAGTTTCTGAGTCCCGTCTGTTCGTTCCGAGAAACGGGTGTCGCGGTAAAATAAATGTTCTTTTTTGTCGTACAGCAGGTTATAGGTATCGTTCCAGAGCACAGTCATTGTATCCAGATATGCGACATTATTGGTCAATTTAAAATAATGCGAAAACACCGGTGGAGCCATATAAAGTGCATCGCACCAATTCCAGTTATCATCGCCTTTCCAGCCAACAACCGGTCCGCGTTTGGGATTTTGGAGTATGGCATTCAATCGGAATTTAACATCACTAATCCTGTTCGTGTCCTTTTTCAGATTATAAAGTTCAATATAAGCCTGTCCGATACACAAATCGTCTGCATGTTGAAAATTGGGCCCGAGTTTCCAATTATTAACGGAACAAAATAAAGTTGCAGCATCGAGGTATTTTGATTCATGCGTGCTGTTGTAAAATGCCATTATTCCGGTGAGGAATGTACCCCGAATCCAACCGGCATTTCTGTACTTATGTTTTATTGAGTCTTTATCAATGTATTCCGTTTTTTTCAGGTTCGCCAGTTGCCAGTCGCAAACACGGCTCATGGCTGAAGTGATTTCTTTTTTAGCGGGAAGTTTTTCTGCAGCAAAACCGGGTAAGGAAAACCCTAACAAACAAAGAAGTACAAATTTGAGTTTCATTTTAATAGTTTATTGTTATTAAACGTGTACAAAGGAAAGGTGTCAGTTAAATTTTTATTTGATTAATTTTTTGGTAATTAAAAAGTTATCGCCACTTAAACGAAGCAAATACTTTCCATGGCTAAGATCACCCGTCGAAATTGTGCTAATTGCTTCCGGCGTTATAAAATTGCGTAAAATCCTGCCATCAATACTTAGAATTTGTCCTTTAGCATTTTTCCATGCAGCTGAAGCAAACGAAATTAACGCTTCATTCGGATAAATTTTTATCAGAGGTTCTTCTGCATTTTGGTTAAGGCTATCAAGTGCTGTAACATTTTTTTCAAGCAGACACTCGGTTGTCAGGCCATCTTTGCAGCTTATTGTAACAGAAGTTGTACCATTCAGGTTTATGCTTGTTTTAATAACAGGCGCATCCACCCCTTTTGTAATTACCTGATCCTTCAATTTCCAAAGCCCTTTCAGTGTAAGTGTTATCTCCACAGGCATACTCCAGCGGAAAGGATTTGCAGTGGTTTCAGTATTGTGGAGGTCTGGATCGGCCAATCCGAGAGCCAGGGTTCCATCCGGTTTCATTTCGGTTATTAATGTACAAGGGGAACTTACATTGGATACAATGCTCGAAGGTAGTGTGGTTGAACTATCGAAAATAACATAAGCGATTGTTTTATTTCGTTCACAGTAAACAATATGCGCTTTTTTGTCCCGTTGAAGAATCCTGAATGGCGGTATTGAACTTTTCATGCTATTCGCAATATTTTTCATACTGTCCACTGTTGGGCGAATGCACATTATATATTCATAACCGGCATCAGTCAGACCTGTTCCATGTTCAATATATGCTGAAACAATCTTTCCGGTTTGAGGTCCAAAAGTCTGTGTGCCTTTGAAAAGATGGACATTCTGCCCTTTGGTAAGGTATATGCCCATGTTTCCTGTATTGTTGATTATCCAGTTCCAGTTAGCAATATCCGATACAAAATACTGGTCTATCAGGGTATCTTTCAAAACACTTCCATTTGAAAGGTAAATACTATCGTCATCGGCATTCATTAATTCCTGAAACAGACCGGTTTGCACACTTCCGGTATTGGTTGATGAAATTCCACTTGCCAGACAAACTATCTGATTATCAAAATAGAAAAATGATTTTTGGAATTTCAACGTAGCTGCTGCCGTTAAATTGTAAGCTGAATTTTGAGTTGCATCAAATGAACCTGCAAAAAGTCCATTTCCACTTTTCATCGATACACCACCCACAAAGGGTGAACTTCCTTCCTGATAATATAACTGCTTGAGTTTAGAATAATCCACATCCACCGAGGTAACCCCGGGTGCACGATTGAGGTTATAACCATACGAAAACTGGTATGTCGGATTGGCTGTTGCTCGTCCACCCATTTCTTGTCCGTAAACCAATTGCTGGCTGTTACGCTTCCCTGTTTCCAACAAATCGATACCGGCTATGGTATAAAACAAAGCTCCATCTCGTTCATATTGCGTATGATAGAAATCCTGGCTTATCATACGGGTGTACAAAAGCCAATCGCTCCTGCGGTGAATATTCCGTCCGGCATAGCTTAATGTGTGATTCATCTGCGGAGTATCCACCGCTTTTATTCCGGCATTTACATAAGCAGTTTTATCACTTGAATTCGATGAAGATGTATAGGAAGCATCATTCGGAAAGCTCATCCAATACGAAGCCATTTCAGGTTCAATTTTACTACTTCCATCGGAGGTACCTGATCTTGCCAGACTTAAAAGTCCCGTTGAACTCAATTTTTGCATATAATCAGCCGGACCCACATAACCATCCTTTTGTATTAATTTAAAACGTACTTGTGCCATGTGCAGCAATGTTTCGTGAGCTTCCTTTGAAATTTTAAATGGTGTTTGGCTAAACCAATAGAGATAGTCTGTTGCTCCAGACCAGGCACCAGTCCAGCCATAGTTATCAAAACGGTTCCCCCAGTGATGAAACCACGAACCATCGGGTTTCAGGCAGTCCTGAGTGCCCGGACCATAACGCAGTGAGATGTTACTCAGCCAATCGGATAAGCGATACAAATCCCTTGCCTTTTCGGCATTATCGGCACCTGCTATGATGGACAGCATCACCGCTCTGTGTTGCGTATTCAAATCATCAGCATTCATTCTCCAGTAAAAAGTGGCAATGGGCGCGGTTCTTTGGTAAGCTCCCTGCCACCACATCATATCCGGAACATTATCGAAACGATGTTCCGTATAAAGTATCGTACCCAATTCGCCCATCATTTTCAACTGCTCCACTATACGATCCAATAATCCCGCTTCCTGCAACGCATCTTTGGCATAATATACCCCATCAGCAAAACCACGTCCGTTGTAATAGGTATCGGGCATTCCGCCATAGGTGAGGCAAAGCCGAACGATATCGATGATGTATTTTTTCAGCAAGGCTTTTTGAGCAACATCCTGTACAGCGTTGTAATCTTTCCCCATATTCATAAGGTTGGTGCATATTTTTTCGTTGAATTTATAAACGGCATACGAACCCAAATCACGAATTTCTCCCGGACGCGCACGATGGTAGGGTAATGGATTCATACCATTGGCAAAATTTCCTGTTGTGCTGATTTTAAGACTGTCATAAATCACTTTGTACGCTGCCATTATGGAAGCACTTTTACTACTGACAGCTGTTAACGGTGGCATCACTTTGTCAGAAATGGTTTTAAAAGCTTGGGTCTCATCACTTGTCAGCACTTTAGTGGGATAGTATAAAACTCTGTCGAAGGCAGATATAGAGTCCAGAATTTGTGCTGTTTGAGGCCAGTTATCCTGCGTTTGATTCAGATAAAACATAAAATTATCGACGAATACATCGCCACCCAAACCTGATTTTTGCTTGATGCGGACCGTTTTTATAGATGTTCCTTTTGCAATGGTTGGTACTGTACAAAGAATATTCCAGCCAGTTTTTCGTAGGTAAATGTTCAAAACGTAGGCAGTTTTGCCATAGGTATCGATAAACTCTACTGAAAATGACCTGATTTTCCCATCCGATGGCATTTGTTCCTGAAACAATCCCACCGAAATCATGGGAACAGAAGAGTCGGGATAACTTGAGCCAAAAGTCATGGGGGCAACAAATGTCAACGCACTACCAATTGTAGTCGTCCATTTTAATGAATTGCCTTCAGTCATGTAATATAGATTGTTTATAGCTATAGTACCATTCTCAACCGAAACTCCGGTAGTTGGAATCGCGGTATCAAAATCGTACATAACATCGTAGGTGGGATAAAAAATCATCCCAGTATTGTTTGGATCGGATGAATTAAGAATTCGCTTGGGAAGATAATTTCCAAGTTGTGCCGACAGAGCTATATTGACAATAGCTGACATTCCAATTAACAATATAAGAAGCTTTTTAAAATTACTTGATTTCATGTAATTAATTTGTAAATTATTTTACCAAGTTTATAACTCACTCGATATGAATATGATATTTGGTTTTTTATCTCCAGCGTTAATTCTTATTTTCACTTTCAAATTACTTATTGATGGCAACAGTAGTTGGTATATAATCCACTTGTAGAACAAGCTATTCACTATTTTATAACTAATCGTTTCTTAAGCTGTGCCTCATACAACGAAATCGGATATACCGGTCCTTTATTCAAATCCTCGACGTAAAGCAGTGAATCCGAACGGTCATTGTCAGTCCCATCAATGAGTAGTGGTTTATTATCGGAACGATAACCAACAATTATGCTTCCGGGATACATTTTGTAATGACCGGTTTTAATTCCTTTCCCTGACCAGATTCCATGATTGAAAAGTTCTGTAGGTCGATTAATTCCTTTGGCCAATACATTCCACCACACATTGTACTTAGCCGTGTGAGGCATATTAAATCCGGCTCCACCACCATTGATACGGTCAAATCCAGTTATCTGTTCAAAAAGATTCCATGCAGGAGGAGAATACGTTCTATGAGCAAAACCATGAAAATCGAAGTTACCGGCTAAGCTATCCCGAAAATTATAGTCAATTTGCGAAAAAACATTGCCGTACACATTTCCCTCGCCACTAAGGATATGTGTGTAGTTGGATTCAAAGCGAACGTTTCGGATTAAATTATCGGAAGCATGAGCATAAAGTTTAACGCCACAATGGCCATTATGACCGCTTGTTTTGATATTTTCGATGGTTACATTTCTGCAATCCTGCATATAAACAGGGTTGGTATAATTGTCAATGCTAACGTTTCGCATCCAGCCATGTGCCACCCGACAAAAATTGACGGCATCCCAACCATAATCCATAATCATTGAAAGCCGGGGTGAGTATTTTCCTCCGCCATGATGCAGGTAAGTTCCGTCCCAGGCACTTTCAAACCGCATATTCTCAATACCCACTTCCCTAATCATGGGCGCAGCAGCAATGACAGGTTTGTATTTCAACAGGATATCCCGACGCAAGGGTTGTTTCAGGACAATGATATTGGATGCAGGAACCGATTTCACTTCCACAAGGTATTGAAAAGAAGCTACTCCTTCCACTCCGGCATCGTGTGCCACTGTTAAATCAGGCGTAATGTCCTGTGGTTTATAGGACAGAACATCCTGTATCAGGTTGCCATCGGTACTTGTATTGTACATACCAAGCAAAATCACATCGCTGGCTTTGATACTTTTAGTACTTGCCACCATCAGTTTTGTATCGCCTTTATGACTATCCTTTATTACTGAGGTCAATAAATTTGCCTTAAGTATCGTTCCGTCAGAACCCGGATCGGCAGCCGAACCACTTTTATCAAAACGGATAATCGGGCTTAGCGGCGAAATGCCCCAAAACAATTCTGTAGGCTGAATTATATAACCAAACCGAATGACAGATGGTGAAATCCAAGGATTTATTTTTTCCTGAATAAGGTTTGAACCGTTGAATATTACCGAACCATTCGGTGCATCACTTTCGCCCCGAAGCACCACATTGTCGTAATCAATTTTCAGAAACTGAACACGAGTGGTATCCATATTTACACAGTATTTCCCTTTTGGAAAAAAGATAACACCACCACCTGACTGCCCAACTTCGTCAATTAATTTTTGGATAGGAACAGTCAAATCAGCACCAGTATTGGGAATTATGCCACGTTGGGTAACGTTCACTTTTAGCGGCAAGTTTGGTATTGCTTTTTCGCCATAATGATAACCGGCATAGGAAAAATCTGTCAAAATCGACTTAACAGGATTTTTCTGATAATCAGTATAAATCCGGGCAGATTTCTGTGCTGAAACTTTCGGTAACACACAAACAGTAAATACAACAGAAAGAAGGTAAATTGTATACTTTCTCATTTGAATTTTTTGTAGCTAGTTGATAGGTTTTGAATTAATTAATCACAAGTTTCCCTACAAAATCCCTGTATTTCAGCAGGTAAATTCCGGGGCTCAATCCATCCGTTTTTGCAGAGAAAATCGTAATATTATTCGGTGGTAAGAACTGATTCATTAATTTTCCAGTCAAAGTATATATCTGGCATAAATCAGTTGAGTCAGTTGGCACAGAAGTTAAAATATTTACAGCTATTCCTGCTTTAGTCTGATTAGGATAAATACCCGTTTTGTTTTTTAAGTTTTTAGATAAACCCGTAGTAAGTTTTTTCATAGCCAGACTAACTGATTTTCCCTGAAATTCATTTTGTGGCATACTGATGTTCAACACCGTATCCAACCCGTTCGTAGTGCCGACATTGCAAAACGCTCCGGAAATGGTTACCGCCAACGAACTTAGAGGCGTGGTTTCGCAATATGGATTGGCAGCCGAAACAAAAACAGAATCGGCTGTCCAGCGAAGTTGAATCACGGCAGGATAATTCACCTGACAGGTTCCTAAACCGTTAGGCAAAGTTACTTTTCCGGCTTTATAGAAAATAATCTGCGCAATATTTCCGGTTTTGTCTAAAACTCCCTGAATATAATTCGTATTGGAAATAATGCTTAACGGCGGATTGGCAATATTTGCCAAAAGCGCAGCCTGAGTTATGGTTGGATATACGGCGTAGGCATATTGATCGTTGGACGGAAGATTCCCGTGATTAAGTCCGATCCAGGCAATGGGAGTTGTTCCCAGTGTAGCCGTTTCGTAATTTAATTCACTGTTAATCAAAAATTGATAGCCCACATTGTTGATATACGCCCAATCGGAAGTAATTGGTTTTAACGCTTGTGCTGCAGAAAGTGTAGTAGCAACTCCGTCATTATCAACAATAAATGAACCATTGTATTTCACCTGATTGACCGTGGTGGCATATGGTACCAGATAATTGGTGCCCGCGCTGATTCCCGACCCAAGTGCAACATAATAATCCAAAAAATAAAAATACGATTTATAAGCCTTCAGGTTAGTTTCAGTCTGGTTTTTATAATAGATAAAACCACAGGCACCTGTTTTTCCATCAGACACTCCGCCTGCAAACGCATCCAGATTCGGACTGTTTAATCCCCAATCGACCAGAGGCAAGGCGGTTGTTGTTGGTTTTTGCGGAGCTGTGATTCCCGGTAATCGTCGCCAGTTTTGATCGGTCAGTGTTTCATAACGTTCATTACCTGTGATATAAAGATAATTTACACCCGAACCGGTATAATAATTAGTAAGTCCCTGACCATTACCACTTTCGCACCCAACTGAACGGGTAGAAGTCATACGGGTACTGACCATATAATCTTTTCCTTTCTGAACCATAAAATCGTGCCGCCAAAATATCTGATTACCGGTTTGAACGTTCTGTGAATTAGCTGGCGAACTGAGCGTCATCCAGTTATATAGCGATTGTAAAGCTGCCTTCTGTTTGGTATTTGCGCCGATTATTTTTGATAATTGGGAAGTCAGCGTGCTGTAAGAATCAGCTTCAGGCATTCTACCATACTGGTTTTGATCTAAAATATTCCGGAAACAACTCCAGCTGACTCCGTTCAGGAAAAGATTTTCGAGAACTGCCACTTTATTATCCGCAAATTGAAAGTATGTTCCTGCTGTTAAAGTGAGAAAACCGATAATTCCGTTGCTATATTCTTTTCCATAATTACCCATATACAATTGTCGTCCGTAATTTGTATGTTGTGAGAAACCATAATCGGGTTGAATACCTTCGGCGGTGACTCCGGTCACAATGGATAAAGCGTTGGTAATGATTGAAACTACCTGATTAATCGTTGTGGCATCCTGATCAACAATGGCTGATGCCAGAATGTAATTACACACATCAGTTGTATTGGCACCTGTAGGTGTATTGGTATAAGTATTTATATTGGCCTGTGTCCATTCATTTCTGAAATAGGCCAGCATGTTGGCATAGTCGGTAGGACTAAGTGTTTTTAAATCTCTGCCCATTAACACAAATGACGGGTACAGACTTTTAGGCCAGCCAATGGAACGCCACCACCAATTAGTATCTGATGGATTATAACTCCGCCACCAGTTCCAGGCTTTTAAATATGCGTTAAGATAGGTTGTACTATGATAGTTTGAACCTGAAGTTTGATATGCTCTGGCTATTTTCAGCATTTCATCCAAATGTTCACGTGGAGCACCCGTATTAGGTGTAGGTTGTGTTGCCGGATAGGTGGTAACATTTACAAATGTCCCATCAGCATTCTGATTGCTCAGGTTATAACTGTTTAATCCGCTGCCAAAACTCGTACTGTAAATTCGGGAGTACATGGTGTTGTAATCAGTGGCTGTTTGGGCATGTAAGTGCCCAAATAAAAATGACAAAACTATAAGCGCAAAAAATCTAATATTTGTTTTCATACTTTTCATTAATTTATACCGGCACCAAACTTGTTTTGTTGTTTGCCTACTTCATTTACTTTCAAATCATTAATTTCCTTTCTCAGGCGTTCGTTTTCAAGTTGAAGCTCCGACTTATTTAGCAGTTTCTGTACGGATTGCAGCGCTTGTTTTCCTATCAAATCCACTTCTTTTTGATTGAAGATAGTCGGTGTGGTATCTTCCAACGAATTGAAAATCAATTCACCTCCAACAGGCGTTTGCGAACCTTCGTGAACAAGCGAAGCGGTAATCCGTATCTTTCCGGCTTTGGTGGTAGATTGTACCAAAACCGGCGCAGTGCCCCATATTAACTCGCTTGTATTAGTTTGAGTACTTTCATCGCCGAGCAAACGCCCTTCGCCTTCAATGTTAAACCGTATAGTGTTACTATTCAATCGTTTCACCGTTCCTTTTTTATCTACCATCTCGGCAATAACGGTTACAATATCCGATCCATTGGCCAATAATTCAACGCCATCATTATCCAAGCGCAGCCGGATATGATCTGCACGTTCGGCCGGACTTACTTTGTAGCTTGCCACAACTTTTCCATGAATCAATCCTTCGGCCAATAAATAAACTTCATCCTGTTTACCGGCTCTTGCTCTGCCTTTACAAGCCATAAAGTCGAACATATTTTTAAACGTAATTATAGGTGATGGCATACCCTTACGGTTAGGATCTTTCTTATAAGATTCCTGTTTCCCATTTTTCAAAAATGTAAGCCGCACTT
>CAIQOG010000141.1 GCA_903873355.1 uncultured Bacteroidales bacterium | reverse complement strand
TGCCGAAATTACTTTCGGTTTCACACTGAATGAACGACGAATAGCGCCATTAATCTGGTTTAAACCCACATTATCCACATGGTATCCTCCAATATAATCCACTTTGGCACTATCGGGACTAACACTCACATTGATATGACCCGAGCAGGGCAAAATTGTACCGCTAACGTAGCCATAACCCGCAGCATTGGAAGTAGATGTATAATTTGGTAAAGATGGTTGAGGCACTTCGAGGTACACCACGCCGTCTTTGGGTTGCTCCACGTACAGGTGATCGTGACCATGAAAATAAATCTGTACCCCGTTTTCAACCATAAGTTGATGCAGGGGTTTTCCCCAGCCCGGACGCTGTGTATTAAAACCATTTGTACCATCGGTATTTTGTCCGCCCATTTCGGCCAGATTCACCCGCTCGGCACCACCACGCCCGAGATTATCGCCACCAACCAATTGGTGTGAAAATACAAATTTATACTTTGCCTTGCTGGTTTCCAGCGTATTTCTGAACCAGTCGTATTGCGCTTTGCCGAGCGTAAATCCCCAGGCATCCGAAGGTTTCACCGGCGTGAATTCATAGGGATCAATCACCACAAAGAGCGCATCGCCCCAGTTCCATGCATAATAATTCTCGCGATGACCAAGATACAGGTCGTTCAGATCATTTCCGGTATAAAAACCGTCGGGTGTGGGATTGGGATAGTATTTCCGGCGAATGGAATTGGTGAGATTAAACTCATCGGTGGCCTGATTTGTGTTGAGCCACCCCAACTCACCCTCGTGATTTCCAACTACGATGTACAAAGGCATGGAGTTACACACATTATCCCAGAAATTGCGGTACAGCAGATTGCGTTGTTCGATATAATAACTGTTTACGATGGGGAATTTCTCGATCATAAAATTATCACCGAGATCAATCATAAAGTCAGGTTTCAGTTTGGCTTCGTTTTGCAGGGTGTTTCGGAAGGTGTAATAATTGGAGTTCTCGTCCAGGTGCGGATCGGCTTCCACGGCAAAGGAGAATTTCTGTCCGACACTGCGTTGTGTGCTGAATGTACCCGAAGTTCCGGTTCTGAAAGTGTTGTCGCCGCTCAGTTTATAATACAACTGATAAAAATAAGTGGTGTTGGCATTCATCCCGCTCATGGTCATTTCGATGGGTTGATTGGCCTGAAACGAAGCCAGGGGTGTTTGCAACGATAAATTGCCTGCACTTGTTCCGTAAGCCAGATATACCGACATTGCTTTGTCCGACAAGGCATTGAATACAATCGACTTATCGCTTGGTACGCCCAATAAACCCGCGGCAACAAAATCGCCGTAAAAGCGCATATCCACTTTGTAGACCGACACTCCGGCCGTGATAAAAAGCTGATTGTTGTATTTACTTCCAAAACAGAGGTTGCGCACCCGTTCGCCTGCCGGAAGGCTTATTGAACCAACCAGTGTGGCCGATTTGTCGTAAATTTTTATGCCACCATCGCCAAAAGCCACATAGATATTGCCAAACACATCCGACGTAATACCATCAATCTCACCAGTGCCTTCCACTTTCAGAAATACTTTTTTATTCTTCGTCAAATCCACAATACTCTCATTTGCCAAAGTGTAGGTGTAAATGGTATTGGTGCTGCTTTCATTTACATAGAGTGTTTTCCAGTCCTGCACAAAGGTGAGTCCGTTGGGTTTTACCAGCGTACTGTCGAGCAAAACCGGTTTGGTGAGAGCATTGTAAGGAATACAGTACAAGCCTTGAAAACTAAGCTCACGCCCCGTAACACCAAAGTCCGGGTCGGTAAAATAAATGGAACCGAGGTAACTTAACGCAACATCATTGGGTGAGTTTAGTCGTTTACCGTTCCAGGTCGACATCAGTGATGTCTGATTGCCCAGCGTGTCCATTTTAATTACATCATGCTGATTGTAGCGGCACACATAAAACTCATTTCGCTTACCGCAGGCTATTCCGTTGGGATTGCCAACACCCGACACAAAGACCGAAAGCCCCTTTTCTTCGCTCCATTTGTAGATTTTATTGCCATTTACATCGCTGAACACAAGATAGCCATCGGGATGCCATTGCGGTCCTTCGGTAAACTGCATTCCGGTGGCAATTTGTACGGGCTGAAGATTATCGAAAATACCGGCTGAAACTCTCAGTGAAAGGAGAGAGAATAGGCATAATAGAGTAAGAAATGTGGATCGTATCATCTGAATACCAATTTGCAACAAATATAATTAGAATATTTGTACGCAAATCAGCAAATCAGTGAAATAAGTGATTATGTAAGTAAAATGAGGCAAATGTCTCAACTGAGAAATTTTTATTTGAGTTAAAATTAAAAGCTATTTCCGCCTGATTGATGGCTTTTGATATCTCAATCTCACTTCTGATTATTTATTCAGCTGAATTAGTTTTCTTTTGTAAGAAATTATAGTATTGGTAGGGTGTCATGAAAGTAGCCCGGTTGGACTCTTTGTAAAAATGAACTAAACTTCCAAAATCATTGAACATTTCATCATTCCAGGCGGCCGGATGAATTTGTATAACAATATATGGTTTTTTACTGTCATTATTATAGTTTCTCATCATATCATTAACCTTAAAGCTCTTTAATGATAGATAATCGACACTTAAAACTATATGTTTATCTATTTCTTGAATTACTTTGTATTTTGGATCTTTCCAACCTGTATGATTGTATTTTTCCGTTTTACCATAATGCTGCCATATATTTATTTCTGGAAATTTGTCAATAACATCTTCTGTCAACAATTGTGTTCGGTTGTGAGGAGCTCCAAATGAATGGCTTATAAGATGTAAAGTATCTGAAAAAAAATGTTGGGCAAGACTTATGTGTGAGTGCTGATAATTGAAATTAGTGTTATAAAATTCTGTTTGTTCAACATTAGGTTTTAAATCTTTATGATCGTAACCATGATTCCAGAATTCAACAACAGGAAATCCATTCTTCTGTTTGATAGTTGTTATTCTTCGTATTTCAGATACCGAACTGACTCCTACATTTCTGGAAATTATTCCGATACCTGCATTGATACTGTCATCAATCAGGATTTTAATAAAACGATTCCAGTTTTGTGTAGTATCTCCTAAATCATCTGCTTTTAGAATTACGACCAAACCATTGGGTGAATTCAATGATACATCTTCCCTGCATGAAACAAAAAAGACTGATAATATAATGATTATCAATAAGAATAATTTGCGGGAATTGGTGACACGATTAATCTTCATAGATTCGATATGATACGTGCACAAAGATAACCATTTTTGAAATTATTCGAATTTTTATTGAGGAAATTATAG
>CAIQOG010000140.1 GCA_903873355.1 uncultured Bacteroidales bacterium | reverse complement strand
ATATAATTTCTCCGAAGTATCAAAATTTACTCCATACGGCGGATTCCCAATCACCACATCAAAACCCATAAAATCACCCTCATCGTTCAGCACTTCGGGGAATTCAAATCGCCATTCAAAAGCGTTTTCGTAGATTTTATTGGTACGGATTTCGTCCAGTTCTTTTTCCAGTTTCTGTATTTTGGTGGCTTTCTCTTCCACTGCTTTATTGAACTTGGCTTTTTCGGCTTTGCTTTTTTCAAACAGGGTGGTTTGGTTGCTGATTTCGTACAGTTCACCCCGCAGACTACTCAGTGTAAGCAGGCGTTTATCATTTTGTGCTATTTCGCTTTCAAAGTCCGATTTTATTTCACGTATCAGTCGCTCCATAGCCCGCTTTTCGTCCTTACTACTGGCGTTGCGGTAGGTTTGCACCGCCAGTCGGTAACTGTCGATAGTCCATTTGCTGCGTTTCAATGCCTTTTTAATATCCGCATCCAACGCGTACCGGCTAATCAATGAATTTCCGCATTTGATATTGATATCGATATTGGGAAGGGTTTCCAACTCTCGGTTGTTAGTGAGAGGGTGACTTGGAGTCACCCCCTCACTTGTTGATTGGTAATACGCATTTTTCAATAATTCAATCCACAAGCGCAGACGGCATATTTTTACTGAATTGGGATTCAAATCCACCCCAAACAGACAATTTTCGATAATGGTTTGCTTTTCGTGAAACAGCGTTTCCTGCACCCGCTGACTTTCTTTGTTGTTGGGGTTATATGTAAACAAACCACCATCATCGTCGGTAACAATCAGTTCGTCGTTTTCCACTTCCACATGATAATCCCGCAATGTTTTTCCGTCACGGTCAAGTAGTATTTTCAATTCGCTTTTAATGGCTATTATCTCGTTGAGTGCCGATACCAGAAAATGCCCCGAACCAACGGCAGGGTCGCACAGTTTCAGCGAGTTGATAATGGCATTGGCTTCTTTTTTATACTCAATTTTGTTGTACAATTCATCCAGAGTTTGGCAGTTCCAGCCTTTCAGTTCGTTGAATTTCTGCAGCACGGCTCGGCGAATGGTTTCACGGCACATATACATGGTGATAAAGCCCGGCGTAAAGAACGAACCATCTTTGTAACCGTTTATCTTTTCGAAAATCAGCCCCAGCACCGAGGCATTAATCAGCCTTTTATTGTCTTCCTGAATTTCCTCACTGCCCTCACTGCTGAAATCGTAGGCATTCAGAAATTCAAACAGATATTCCACAGTATTCAGTTCGCCTGTACGTTTTTTTCCGGTAGTATCTTTAATCACCGAGTTGGAAAGCAGCGGCAGTTTTCCATCTTTCAACTGACTTATTGTAAAACAAATATGTTCAATATCGGTAGGTTCGAATAAAGAGCTGTTCAGGTAAGGCACATGAGCGAATAGCTGTTTTATTTCGTCATCACGCTCGGCAGGGAGTTTCGCCAGTACCTGAAAAAACAGGGTATTCAAATCGTCGAAACCGGTTACTTTGTCGGTATTCAGGAAAGCGTAGGTTTTATCGCCTTTGTGGTATTTGATGAGTTGTGCTTCCAGCAGTTTCAGAAACAGAATACGGTTTATCCACGTAATACTTAATTCCAGCGCCACATTAAACAGCCGTTCCTCAGTGGTGTCGCCATACTGAGAGGGCTTATCCATACGCGAGAGTTTGTCCAGATTGTCCAGCTGCACAATGGTGCTTTCGAGCAGCGAAGCGGCATTGCGTTGCCCTTTTTCTTTCCGCTGAATCAGTTTTTTGCCGCCTTCTTTGGTTTCGGTAAGTCCGATTATGTGCAGCAGTTCAGTATAGAAAACCTTATCCAGACT
>CAIQOG010000139.1 GCA_903873355.1 uncultured Bacteroidales bacterium | reverse complement strand
TCCATCTTCATCAACTACAGCAATTTCATTCCCGAAAAACGGTTTTGTTCCCGATCCGGGTTTAAGAGGAGTAACCGGGAGTGGTGTAATCATAAAACCACCTGTTTCTGTCTGCCACCAGGTATCCATTATCGGACATTTACCGTTCCCGATAACTTCATGATACCAGCGCCAGGCCTCAGGATTAATCGGCTCGCCCACTGAACCAAGCAAACGAAGCGAACTCAAATCATTGCGGTTAGGCCACGAATCGCCAAAACGCATTAACCCACGAATGGCAGTTGGTGAAGTATATAAAATGTTGATGCCGTAGCGTTCCACCATTTTCCACCAACGGTCCGGATACGGATAAGTCGGTGCACCTTCGTACATAATAATGGTGGCACCATTCATCAATGGACCGTAAACAATATAACTATGACCGGTAATCCAGCCCGGATCGGCTGCACACCAGTAACGATCATCCGGTTTAATATCAAATACCATACGATGTGTGGTTGAAGTGTAAACACTGTAACCGGCATGAGTGTGAATCATAGCTTTAGGGCGTCCGGTTGAACCCGAAGTATAAAGTAAAAAGAGTGTATCATCGGCATCCAACTCTTCAGTATCGCATTTGGAGGAAGCAATCGGTAATGCTGCCAAATCGTGATACCAGTAATCACGTCCATTTTCCATATACACATCTACATTGGTTCGTTTCACGGTAATGCAGATTTCCATGGTGGGTGAAAGTTCCATTGCTTTGTTGACCACCGATTTCATTTCCACCACTTTACCACGACGAAAACCGCCATCGGCTGTAATTACCACCCGACTATTGGCATCATTGATTCTATCAGCCAGAGCTTCGTGACTAAAACCACCATACACCACGCTGTGAACAGCACCAATTTTAGCACAAGCTAACATAGCAAAAATCTGTTCGGGTATCTGCGGCATATAAATCGTCACCACATCGCCTTTCTTCACACCCATGCTTTTCAGAATATTGGCAAACTGACATACCTCACGATTCAATGCATGATAAGAGAATGAACGGACATCTCCCGGTTCACCTTCCCATATCAAAGCCAGTTTATTTCGCACTTCCGTATGTTGATGTCGGTCAATAGCATTATGAACGATATTCGTCTTTGCCCCACTAAACCATTTGTAAAACGGAGGATTGGAATCATCAATTACCTTGTCCCATTTTTTGTACCACGAAAGTTTTTCGGCTTGTTCAGCCCAAAATTGTTCACGGTTTTCAATTGAATACTTGTAAAGCTCATCATATTCTTTCACATTAGCCTGATTGACAATATCCTGTGATGGAAAATAAAATTTGTTTTCTGTCGGATTACTCATGTATAAAATTATTAAGTTATAGTTAGATTTTGCTCAGGCATTTGTTTCCTGAACAGGTTTTTTGAAAATTCGAGCGATTAACAATACTATTGTTACAAGCCAGCCAAGTGGATATGGAATCATAGTTATACCCCACCAGAGAGAATACCTTGAATTTCCACCTATACCGCCCAACCATGTAAACAGCCATAAGAAAAATACACCTACAATAATTGCAAAAGTGCTGTATATAAATACTTTCCAGTGACGATCTTTAGTCAGAAAAGTTGATAATGCAACCAGAATACTACCAACCAGAATTCCGACAGAACCTTCCATCGGGTCTATGGAAGACAAACACATGGCAACGACACCGGCTATATAAACAACGCGGAGCCAAATAATGTTTACTTTCATTTTTATATTTTTTCATGCGTATTACTGAAATATTTCCGTAATTAAATTCATTTTACTTACAGACATTAAGCAAACTATACGTTTTTAAGATTCTGCAAATATAAACCGTTACAGTGTGAATGCTCCTTTTTTTATATTTTATTTAGAATTAAACAAAATAATGAAGGTTTGTTTGGCAACAAAAAAAGCCGGTAATCTGAAATTCAGATTACCGGCTTAAATTTTTAAGCTTACTTATTTGATATCTTAAAGTGTTTTTCTAACTTCCGTTTCTTCGTAACTTTCAATCATATCACCAACGCGGATATCGTTGTAGTTCTTGATGTTAAGTCCACACTCGTAGTTTGTACCAACCTCTTTTACATCTTCTTTGAAACGTTTCAGAGAATCCAACTCACCCGAATAAACTACAATGCCATCGCGAATAATACGGATTTTATTGGAACGTTTGATTTTACCTTCGCGAACCAAACATCCGGCAACAGTTCCCACTTTCGTGATTTTGAAGACTTCAATAATCTCAACAGTAGCTGTAATTTCTTCCTTAATTTCAGGAGAAAGCATACCTTCCATAGCTGACTTGATTTCTTCAATTGCATCGTAAATAATGGAATACAAACGAATATCGATTTCTTCTTTATCAGCCATTTTGCGTGCTGTAGAAGTAGGTCGAACCTGGAATCCGCAAATAATAGCATTCGAGGCAGCAGCCAACATAATATCTGAATCGGAAATGGCACCCACTGCCTTATGAATCACATTCACCTGAATATTTTCAGTAGAGAGTTTGAGCAACGAATCAGAAAGAGCTTCAACCGAACCATCAACATCTCCTTTCACAATGATATTAAGTTCTTTGAAATCGCCAAGTGCTATGCGTCGTCCCAGTTCGTCAAGTGTAAAGTGTTTCTTAGTTCGGATACTTTGTTCACGTTGCAATTGTTCACGTTTGTTGGCAACCTGACGTGCTTCCTGTTCTGAAGCCATCACATTAAAGTTGTCACCTGCCTGAGGTGCACCGTTTAATCCTAAAACCAAAACCGGTTCAGCTGGTTTTACTTCCGTAATACGTTGATTACGTTCGTTAAACATAGCTTTTACTTTTCCAAAATATGTTCCTGCAAGTATTACATCACCCTGACGAAGTGTTCCGTTTTCAACCAAAACAGTTGATACATAACCGCGACCTTTATCCAGTGTAGATTCAATTACAGAGCCGATAGCTCGTTTGTTCGGATTGGCTTTTAATTCAAGAATTTCGGCTTCAAGCAATACTTTTTCAAGTAATTCAGCAACACCATCACCCTTTTTAGCCGAAATATCCTGAGATTGGTATTTTCCACCCCAGTCTTCAACAAGATAATTCATTTGTGCCAGTGTTTCCTTGATTTTTTCTGGATTTGCACCCGGTTTATCCACTTTGTTGATAGCAAAAATCATTGGAACATTTGCAGCCGCAGCGTGATTAATTGCCTCAATGGTTTGCGGCATCACGTTATCGTCGGCAGCCACAATAATAATGGCAATATCAGTCACTTTTGCTCCACGTGCACGCATGGCGGTAAATGCCTCGTGACCCGGAGTATCAAGGAATGTAATGCGTTGACCGTTTTCGAGTTTCACATTATAAGCTCCGATATGCTGTGTAATACCTCCGGCTTCACCGGCAATTACATTGGCTTTACGGATATAATCGAGCAGCGAAGTTTTACCATGGTCGACGTGACCCATAACGGTTACAATTGGAGCACGTGGTAACAAATCTTCTTCGGTATCAACTTCTTCTTCACCAATAGCCTCAATAACATCAGCACTTACATATTCTGTCGAAAATCCGAATTCTTCGGCAACAATGTTGATTGTTTCTGCGTCCAACCGTTGATTAATAGAAACCATCAAGCCTATATTCATACAGGTTGCAATAACCTGATTTACACTCACATCCATCATCACAGCCAATTCGCTGGCAGTTACAAATTCAGTCAGTTTAATTACGCTTTCCTCATCGCGTTCGCGTTGAGCCTGTTCCTGTTGACGTGCACTAACACTATCTCGTTTATCACGGCGATATTTAGAACCTTTCCCTTTTTTATTGGCACCCGAAAGACGAGCAAGGGTTTCTTTTATTTGTTTCTGTACATCTTCCTCGTTTACAACTGTTTTCAGAGGTTTTTTAGTCCTGTCCTTGTTATTTCCTCCCGGCTGTGGTTTTGCATTTCCGGGCGTAACTTTCTTCGGTTGAGCAAAGCCCTGAACATTGGTCTGAGCTGCTTTTGTAATGTCAACTTTCTGATTTGAGAACCGTTCACGTTTTTTCTTTGGATGACCTGAGTCTGTTGCCGTTGCAGCTCCTCCCAAAACTAACTTCTTGTCATTTGCAAGGGGCTTTTTGCCATCTGAATAAATTTTACTCTTTTCATCACGTTCCTTGCGCTTTTGTTCCTTTGTCTTGGCTTTTGGACGAGTGCTTTGGTTCAGTAAATCCAAATCAATTGTTCCGATTACAACCGGTGAAACATCAATTGTATTTTTTCCTAATGTAAATATCTCATCTTCAATAACTTCTACTTTTTCGGCAACAATCTCTTTTACCGGTACTTCCTGCTTCTCGGCAATAGGTTTTTCAATCGTTGCAGGCTCAACTTTTACTTCTGCTTTAGCTGTTACCGGAGTTTTATCAGCTTGTTTTTCCGGAACTTTTGATGCAGGTTTTTCTTCTGCAACAGGTGTTGCTTTTACAGGTTCCGGTTTAGGCGTATCAATTACTTTAGGCTCTTCTTTCTTAACAGGTTCGGCTTTTTCTACAACCGGCTTCTGAACTTCCTGAATTGTTTCTTTCTCAACTTTTTCGGCAGGTTGTTTTGGTGCAGCAGGTTTTGCGTTTGCATTCAAATCAATTTGTCCTACAGATTTAAATTGAGGCAATTTGTCCTGAGGTACAGAAACAGGAATAGTTTCCGGCTTTTTTTCAACCGGTTTTGGTTGATTGTAGCCTTCAATTGCAACAGACGGAGCTTTTTCCTTCAATGAACGCTCCTGACTTAACCGCTCCGATTCCAGTTTCAGAGCCATATCTTTATTAAATTCCTTGGCAAGCAAAAGGTATAAATCGTCCTCTAATTTCAGATTGGGATCCAGAGGAAATTTATGACCTTTCTTTGCTAAAGATTCGATAGCGGTATGTATTCCGATATTCAAATCCTTACAGGCTTTACTTAATCTTATAGACATATATTTTTGATATTTTTACGTTTGATGTTTAGTGTTCCGTGTTTATTTTCAGAGTTTCACCATTTTCTATTCAACACGAAACGTGAAACTTTAAACGAGAAACGGAATCATTCTTCCTCTTCAAATTCGGAAGCCAGAATAGCCAACACTTCGTCGATGGTTTCTTCTTCCAAATCGGTACGTGTTATCAAATCCTGACGCGAAATGGCAAGAACACTCTTGGCTGTATCGCAACCGATAGCTTTAAGTGCATCAATAACCCACTGATCTATTTCGTCGCTGAATTCGTCCAGGTAGATATCTTCAGTGTCTTCATTTTCATCCATTTCGCGGAACACGTCAAGAGTATATCCGGTAAGCATTCCGGCTAGTTTGATATTCAAACCTCCTTTACCGATAGCTTGTGAAACCTCTTCAGGTTTCAGATAGATTTCAGCTTTTTTCTCAACTTCATTCAAGCGGATTGAAGATATTTTCGCAGGGCTTAATGATCTGGAAATAAACAAACTAAGATTGTTTGTATAATTGATAACATCGATATTTTCGTTGCGTAACTCACGAACAATTCCATGAATACGTGAACCTTTCACACCCACACATGCTCCAACCGGATCAATGCGATCATCGTATGATTCT
>CAIQOG010000138.1 GCA_903873355.1 uncultured Bacteroidales bacterium | reverse complement strand
GGTGGAGTTGAATTTCAATGCAGTGTGAAATAATTCATTATAAGCTCTGCAACCAATTTCTCCTCCAATTATTAAAATGTCTGGGCATAGAGAATTGATTTGAGCAATTAAATAGTCAGGATGAGTGCGTACATCTTTTAATATTCCGTCATTATCGGCAGGTACATTTAACCCTGAAGATATTCTAAAATTCATGTAAGCAATATTTTCAATGTAGCTAAGTAATTCTTGATTGCTAAAGCTTTCAAAACGGATTGATTCATCAGGATTTTCTTGTTTTAAAGTTTTAATTAATCCAGTTATGAATTTTGCGGTGTATTTGCCAGTATTTACTTTAATCCATTCCTTATATAAGTTTACATCAACAGCCACATTACCTTCTCTTTCATCATAAGGCTCTAAATTACAAACCAGTATTTTTGGTTCAAATTTCCAATAGTTGTCTGATAATGGTCCATATGCATAAAATGATTCAAATACCTCATATTTATCCATATATTCTTCGTAGTAATCTTGGTACTGTACCATGAATTCTTCATAGTTTAGTTGTTCTTTTGATTTTTCCATTTGGTTTTTCTTTTCTTTTGTCGGTTTTACTCTATTGAAAACTTCGTCTTATTTTTTTTTAAGGCTGCTGCTAACGATTCGCTATGCGAACTCCTTGTTCGCATACATCCGCTTTATGGTTAGTGTTGGATTGTTTTATTGTGTTGATTAGTAGTGAAATATAAGAATAGTTTCATATTAACTGTTGTTCGCATACAGGAATTTAATTTGATGTATTATTATATTTGTTTCTTGTTAATTAATTCATATTGCAAAGATATTGATTTTATTTAAATGCTAATTAAATTTTCTTAAATATTTAAATTGTCCAACGGACTTTTAATTTGATCGAATCCCTTTGTTGTTATATGGGTATATATTTCAGTAGTTTTGCTATTGCTGTGTCCGAGCAAACTTTGTATATATCTGAGGTCTGTACCTGCTTCGAGCAAGTGAGTGGCAAACGAATGCCGCAAAGTGTGTACTGTAATATGTTTTTTAATGCCAACTTTTTCCACCGATTTTTTTAATATTGCCTGTATTCCTTTTTGTGAATAAGTTTCTCCTTTTGCACCTTCAAATAACCATATTGATGGTTTGTATTCGGCCACATATTTTCGTAATATCTCCAGTGTTTTAATTCCAAGTAGGGTGTAACGGTCTTTCTTGCCCTTAGCCTGTTCTACCCGTATTTGCATCCTATTACTGTCTATATCTTTTATTTTCAGATTTATAGCTTCACCTATTCGCAATCCTGCGGAATAAATGGTCATTAGTATGGCTTTATGTTTCAGATTATCGGTGGCATTGAGCAATGCAGTAACTTCCTCCTGACTCAACACTTCGGGCAGAAACTTTTCTTCGCGCGGGCGGTTAATCATATACACTTTTCGCCGACCACCCAATACCCGTTCATAGTAAAACTTGATGGCATTTATAGATTGGTTTTGGTACGAAGTAGAAACGTGCCTTTCGGTTACCAAATAGCGCAGAAAGTCCATTATCATTGGCTCGGTAATATCATCAATGGCATAATCCTCGTAATAGTTTATAAATTCTTCGAACATGTCGGAGTACACATCCAATGTGTTTTGGCTGTATCGTAGTTCGTGGAGTTTATCTATAAAGTTTTGCGGACATGTCCGGTAGTTCTTTATATCGTATTTCGATGTTCTGGGAATTATTTTCAGCTTTTTTTCTTCGTGATAAATGTATTTAAGTCCGTATTGCTCAGCAATTGCCATTACTTCTGCCAAAAACTTTTCGGAATAAGGTATTTCCCAGCAACGCTTGTCACCATTCCATGTGCAATAAGGAATTAGTTTCAGTTGTTGGCTCAGGTTTTTATTAAAGCTGAAATAGAGTTTCAATATCCGGTTTGAATTATTTATTACCAGTAATTCATCTTTTGTAAACGAAGGTTGTTCGGTGTTGAGTGCTGCAGTGGGTTCATGTTCGGTTATTGCCGCATTCCTACCGACAAAGTATGATTTTAATTTATCTGCATTCTTTCCAAAGTTTGGCACCGTCCAGTAAAATTGGGTGTTATTCCAGCGGGCATACTTAAACGAGCGGATAAACTGTATATCCGTTTCATTTTTAGGAAGTTTTATAATGATTTGTTTTTCGGTTATTTCAATGCTGATATTCTCTAATCGGGGTACGACTTCTAGTCGTGCTTCGATTGGTTCAGTTTGGTTCGGTTTTTTAATTAATCGGGGAGTTTCTTTAGCTATTAATCGGGGTGCGACTTCAAGTCGCGCTCCGATTAATGGCTCGGAAATTAGAATTTCCACTTCGGGGAAAAGAGATTTTATTTTATCAAAAGCCTCACTGGTATAAGGCACATGCCATGCCCCTATTGTTTTACTCCATCTGGCATCGGGTATTTGGCGTAGTTTCGCAACCATTTCCGCATTGTAAGGGAAGTCCACCCTGATGCGGAGTTCGTTGTGATGTGTGATTTTGGAAATAGTTGGTTGCATACTGACTCCTAAAATATTAATTAAAATATCTACCCCGCAAATATACTAAAACTTTTAATTCGTTAACCAAAAAGATTAAAAATTTCTATAGTTTTTATTCAACAGGCTTTTGAAGGCTTGCAAAGGCTTATGTAAAATTGAAGATTTGTCGTTGAGCGTGCTCAACGGCTTATCTTCATGTGTATTTTTTCAATTGAGTGTGCTCAACGACTTATCTTCGTGTGAAGATTTTCAATTGAGCGTGCTCAATGCGTTATCTTCATGTGGAGATTTTCAATTGAGTGTGATCAACGGCTTATCTTCGTGTGTAGATTTTCAATTGAGCGTACTCAACGAGTTATCTTCGTGTGAAGATTTTCAATTGAGCGTGCTCAATGCGTTATCTGCGTATGCAGATTTGTCATTGTTTGCCTTCAATGGCATCTGTTTTTGTATGAAGGGGCGTTGGCAGATTCATGGGAACATAAAAATAAAAATCCCCGAAGGATTTCTCCTCCGGGGATGGTATGCTTCAACGGATGTAAAGCAATTACACGGGCTGGCCGGTAGTTTTTGGTTCGGCAGCAGCAGGATTTTCCGCTTTAGCGATTTTTTTCCGGCTTTGTGATACTGTTAGTTCGTTGAAACGCTGCTCTACATTGCTGTAAAGCGTTCGCCATGCATCGGTGTCATTTGCATTCACCGCCCATTTCAGCTCTTCCACATAGAGTTTCACTGCTTCCAGCATTTCTTTGCGGAGAGTGGTAGGTGCCCTGTGTGTCTGCGAATCGTTACCAAGCTGCATATACAAATCCTCGTAATGCAGTTGTGCATTGTCAAATTCTGTCAATTTGGCAGTAAGCGACAGTTTGGTCACATCAGCCTCCATTTCAGGACGTTTCAGTGCTTCGATAATGCGGATATAACGTACGCTTAAATCGGCAATGCGCGAACGGCTCACATTACGCCCGTACTTGTTGAGAACTTCAAAAACCCTATTGGCGGCAGCTCTTACATCGGCCAGCGGCGATTTTGTTTGTCCTTCCACATAGTCGTATATCTCGGTGAAATACTGCGTACGGTTTCTGTACATGGCTTTTACTTCTGTTTTCTGAGCCGTGTCGGTGGGTAATATAGCTGCCTGATAGCGGCTGTTTACCTCCTGCAGGTGCAGAAATTGTTTACTTTGTGCAGCTTCTTCAATTCCTGATTTCTGCACGGTGTCTATAATTCGCACGCTGAGTGCGGCTAAACTGGTATTGCCAACTCTGTTGGCTTTTGTTTTTATGTTCATTTTTTTGTTTTTAAAATTTTAATAATTAAGGAAACTAATACCCGAAAGGATATTTTTTTGTGTGTCTGCCCCCAACCCCCTAAAGGGGGCTTTTGCTGCGATACAATCAGTGTCATCGGATACACCACTCTTTAAGCCCCTTTAGTACCTGTCTGCTGTGGCAGAGTTTCGGGCGGATTTAATTTTAATGAACTGAATTGATTTTCGCCTGTAGGCTCACCGGACGAGGTCGGTCGTTGGCGGGCATTATAAAATTTACAGACTTGTGTCTTTTCCCCCTTTAGGGCTTGCCTGCATCAGGCAGGGTTAGGGGCAGATGGTATCCGGCTTAGCGAACAGCCGAAGAAGGAATGAAAAATATGGGAGGACTGGCTGTTGCATAATCCGTAAAGAAGGGAGAAGAAAGAGAAAATACGGTTGTGGAGCGAGGCTTTTACAGCACAGATGGTACTGTGAAGACGCACACGCATTTTGTCGAGAATGCCGCGTATTTCATGCGTGATAATAAAATCGAAGTCTTCGACAACCTCCCAATCGAGCAGAATTTCCGATGCCAGCAAATACTCCAGATCAGCCAATTGCCGTTCTTCGAGCGGAGTCAGCGCTCTCCAGTCTTCAATAAAGCTATCGATTGACGTTACATCGGTATAACCGGCCTCTATCGGGTCGGGTTTTGTAATCCGCTGTAGTAAATCTCTGAGCATTGTTTCTGTTTGTAAAACTATTTTAATTTATACATACATTTACAATAACCGTGCCAAAACGTTTACATTGTAATAATGTCATGTAAATGTAGATAATGGCAGAAGTTTTTGTCAGAATGGCAGAAATAAAAATGCAAATACAAGTAATAGCTTCACCTGATGTAAAACCCTCAATGAGTTGGTAAATCTATATCTTATCTACGAATATATGGTTAGTAAACGAACAAAAAATCACTCAAAAACTTCTTGTATTTATACCGTTTATTGGAAAATTAAAATAAATCGTATATATTTGCTCGTCGTATAATTTTGCGTGTTTTAAAAAAAAGCTTATCAGCATATCAGATTATCAACAAGTTATTATAGTAAAAACCAAAAACATCCACCCTTAAAACTACTGGATATGAGAAAACTATTTACAATTGGAATGTTTCTAATGTTCTTTTCAGGTGTTTATTCACAAAGTTTCAATATTGACGGTATTGAGTATGTAATTATAAGTAAAACCCAAACGGCTGAGGTCAGTTATGGTGGCGATTATCGTGGCGATATGGTCATTCCTTCGGTAGTAAGTAACTTAGGAGTAACCTATGCGGTGACTTCAATCGGACTTGGAGCGTTTTCCAGCTCATGGCAACTAACATCCATTGCAATACCCGGATCGGTAAAAGTAATTCACACAAAAGCATTTTATAAATGCATTGGTCTAAAACAAATATTTATCACTGAAGCAATCGACTCTATAGGTAACAGTGCATTTGAAAACTGCACCAGCCTTACAAGTTTTGCTTTACCTTTCGCCGGCGATGGAACAATAATTGGCGATGCAGCTTTTTATAATTGCAATAAAATGACTGCTGCTTCATTACCAAACTCAGTTCAATCTATCGGGTATGGAGCATTCGGTTATTGTAGTTCTCTTCAGAGTTTCGATATTCCCAATGGATTTACTTCGATTAAGGCTAATACTTTTATATGGTGTAGCAGTCTTATCTCAATAACTATCCCAGGCAATATCACTACAATTGAAAGCAATGCTTTTTCAGGTTGCACCGGATTGAAATCCGTGTCAATTCCAAATTCCGTAAAAACAATTGAATGGAACGCTTTTTACAAATGTTCTTCACTCCCCTCAATCACTATTCCGCCTTCGGTAACTACTATTGGCACGGAGGCTTTTGCCTTCTGCTCCAATCTGAATTCGGTTCATGTCGAATCGGTTAACCCAATACTGATCACATCAGACTGTTTTCAGGCTGTCCCATACTCAAGCATACTATATGTACCTGACAATGCTGAAATCGATTATAAACATGCAGCCGGCTGGAAAGATTTTTTTACGATTAAAGGCACAACTACAATATTTAATTTTGAGGGTATTAATTACAGAACAATATCTTCAAACGAGGTTGAAGCTTTCAGTTGGAATAATTTATATTATATTGCGGGTACTCAAATAGATATACCTCCGGTAGTAAGTTATGATAGTCAAATATACAAAGTTGTTTCAATTCGGAATATGGCCTTTTTTAACTGGACTCAACCAACAAAAATGGTTCTGCCCGGTGGCGTGAATTCAATTGGCGAAAATGCCTTTGCCTCGTGCATCAATTTGAAAGAAATAAATACACCTTCAGTAACAACAACTATTGGCAATTTTGCTTTTTCGAATTGTGGCCAGCTTCATCAATTCCGTTTTCCTGCAAGCATTACATCAATAGGTGATATGGCATTTAATAATTGTCCGGGCTTTTCTGATGGAAATATCTGGATTGAAGTTGACAATCCGGCAAAGATAACATTAGGTATGGATGTATTTAAAGGTCTACCCTATGCCAATTGTGTTTTATATGTACCAAAAGGCACTTATGACCTTTATTCAAAAGCTCCACAATGGGGAGCATTTGATAATATAAAATATCCAATTTCTCCAAAAATGGGAGTAAATACTGCTAAGGCTGATATATTACATAATATACGGGAATTTGATTATGATGCCTATTACAAATCTTATTCAGAATTTGATTTTGCAAGCGCTTTTTCATTCTATTTAACAGCTACATCTTCCAATTTAGCAACCGGTAAAATCAGAATTTATCCAACTGTTGTCAATGAGTCAATAAATATTACCGGATTAGATGAAAAATCAACAATTAAAATATTTGACATCAAAGGTAGTGTTGTGCTAAGTCAAATTGTAGATAATAATTCGCAAATTTCAATTTCAACACTCCCAAAATCAGTTTATCTGGTAAAAATAACAGGAGATAAAAATACATTTACTCAACGGATTATTAAAGAGTAATTCTGATTTAGACTATTGAATAAGCGGTGAATTTAATTTCGCCGCTTTTTTTCTTCGGTGTTTTTTAACCATATATGCTGGCATTTGTCATTTTAAAAGTTAAATGTTTTCTTTTTTTATTCGTTTTAAATCCAAACCTAATGTTCATTGCGTCTAATCAGAAAACAAACATTATTTTTACCCTTTAAAACATTTATGATTATGAAACGAGTATTTTTATTTTTATTGGCTTTGACATTAATTATCGGGGCTAATGCAGCAAACAAAGGACTTAACATCGACAGTCTGAAAGATGAAATTGTGAAAACATCGAAAGAAATTCAACAGCAAAAGAAAGACTCAATTATGTTGTCGAAACTTTCACCTAATCAGCTTCTGGAACTAAAAAAAGGAGAACAGGAAGTTGAGAAAGAAAAAATCGAAGCTGAAAGACATGCCGAAATGCCTTTACCAAGCTTTATTATTTTTCTGATTTGTGCGTTACCATTCCTTTTTGCCGGAACAATTATCGTTGTTAATGTCCGTCAGAAAAACATGGAATCGAAACGCAAGTACGATTTGTTTACAAAATCATTGGAAATGGGACAAACTGTTCCGGAACATTTCTTCGATGACCCTAAAAAAGCAAATCCGGCTTCGAATCTGAAACGGGGAGTTATCTGGCTGGCAGTGGGGTTGGCAGTTATAATTTCTTTTGTAATCATGCATAAACATGATGGCTTAATCCTGGGAATAGTTCCTGCCTTTGTTGGCGCCGGTTATTTGATAGTACATTTCCTTGACAAACCGAAATCAGATTCAAGCGCTGAATAACCATGAGCAACACGGATGATATCCGCTGGGTCACACAGGTTGCTTTGCTTGGCGACAAAAACGCTTTCGATAAACTAACCTGCAAATACCAATCGCCTATCCGTCGGTTCTTCCTGAACCTGACGGCAGGCGATGGCCCGTTAAGTGATGATCTGGCTCAGGAGACTTTTATCAAAGCATACCTGAATATCACTGCTTTTAAAGGGATTTCCGGTTTTTCCACCTGGCTGTACCGCATTGCCTACAATGTTTATTACGACTCGGTGAGGGCGCAAAAAAAATATGCCGATATCAATGAATGGGAAATTGACAGTCAGCATCAAACGCAAAATGAATTCTCGGCAGAGAAGATAGACATATATAAAGCGTTAAAGTTGCTTAGGAAAGAAGAACAAACGGCCGTTTTGTTGTTTTATATGGAAGACAAAACGCACCCCGAAATTGCAAAAATAATGAATTGCCCCCTCGGCACTGTAAAAACCTACATTCTGAAGGGAAAAGAAAGACTAACTGTTTACCTTACAAACGCAGGATATGGAAACTAATGACAAATTGCTGAAAGATTTCTTCAGCGAAAACAAAAAAGAAATAGCAGATAACGGATTTTCGAACCGCGTTATGCGAAACTTGCCTGTAACTGCAGACAATAGTTGGATTGTGTGGGTTTTTGCAGCCGTTGGGATGGCGCTTTCTATCTATTTCGGATTAACAAGCGGATTGTTTGAACATGCTTTCTCACTATTGTTTAAATCTGTTCCGTATTATTATCTGTTAGCGGGTATTGCTTGCTTTCCATTGCTGGGAACAGCGGGATATTATCTTGCTCAAAACAAGCAAATAGTTTTGTAAATATTTCAAATGCCGGCATATAAAATTGCCGGCATTTGATTTTTTATATTTGGTTACTCTTTAGGGGTTGGGGCCAATTATCCTTTCTTTGCCATTGGCTTCAAATCAGTCAAATCGGCAATTTTAATCACCTTACCGGTATCACAACTTTTGCGTGCTGCAATACCAACCAGGATTGCAAAAGCTCCATCGCGTATTCCGGCAGCCTGACGCATTGGATCATCCTGACTGCTGATAAAAATATGGTCGTGAAGTAATTTATCGCCACCGCCGTGACCTTCGCCTTTGGGTATGCGATAGAAAGTTCGCTTGCCGAAGTTCTTTGTGAGCATAATTTCATCGAAATCGGTTTCGTAAACCGGATTACTTTCCTGAATCCAGGCATCAATGCGGCCTTTTGTTCCATTAAATGCAATGCGATATCCTTCATACGGTGAATACGTTACGCAGGAATAGGAAACCTGAACTCCATTGGCATACTTGATGGATGCGCCCATTTTGTCGAAAATATCAATGTCTTCTTTGAAAACACAACCATCCCTCAGGTAGCCATCGTATTGCTCATTGTCAGTATAAAGCAGTTTATAGTATTCATTCTTATTAACATCCCAGTAGAAATCACAGCTGGATTTATGGTCACAAGTTCGGCAGTTTACGCCGCGATGTTTTCCGTTTTTACCGTAAAAATCCAGATTCCCGTAAGCCATAACTTCTTCGGGTTCGGAATCAATCCACCAGTTCAGCAAATCGAAATGATGCGATGCTTTATGTACCCACAGCGATCCACTGAATTCGCGTTTCCGGTGCCATCGGCGAAAATAATCAGCACCATGACTTGTATCGAGATACCAGTGAAAATCTACGGATGTGATTTCGCCAATTTCGCCTTTTTGAATCAGTTCCCATATTTTGGCGCGATGTGGCGAGTAGCGGTAATTAAATGTTACAGTGAGTTTTTTCCCGGTTCGTTTTTGAGCATCCAATATAGCCTGACATTTCACTTCGTCAGTAG
>CAIQOG010000137.1 GCA_903873355.1 uncultured Bacteroidales bacterium | reverse complement strand
ATACTTTGGGACATTACAAGCGCGTCCAATACCTTTATTGACAAACTTTGAAATTCAACCAAAATTCTCTGTCAATGAATTGAATCTGAGTTCAAAGGAGCAGTTTTACAATTGGAATGCACAATTTGAGAAAATAGGAAAAGAACCAAATAAAAGTGTTTTGTTATATTCATACTTCTATTCTCCCGAAGAAAAAGATGTTCCGATGGGATTCAGTTGGGGAAAATTTTGGATAAACGGCAAGTTGCTTCAAACCATAGATCAGCCTTCAAAAGCTTTTAGAAGCAATGCCACGGTTCATTTTGTCAAAGGATGGAACACTTTTTTTGCTGTTCAGGAAATTATTTGGGATAATTTGGATGGTATGATTGCATTCCCTGCGGATGCCAATATTCAGTTGTCTACAAACAAAAAACTGAATGATACTCAGCGTATTGCAATAACCGACCCCTGCTCAAAAGAAGAAGTAAACAAGTTGCTTACAATCGAAAATTGTAAAGAAAAACCTGAATTGCTGAAACTCAAATGGAAGATTGTGTCACGACTTGATGACTTATTAAATCCGGCCAAAGAATTGGCATGGTTGGATGTTGAAAAGGTAAAAGTTAATTCGACAGTAAAGGAAAATATAAGCTTCTCAGCAGGAAAAAATCAAGCATTGGTTTTCGATTTCGGTGGGATACAACTTGGACGTATTTTTGCAGATATTATTGCTCCGGTAGGAACTAAAGTGGATTTTACATGGAGCGAAGATTTAAAAGACTCGTTGGTAACATTGTACAAGCGCATGGAAGTAAATGCTGTTGCAAGATTTATAACTGTTGCCGGAAAACAGCATTTAGAAACTTTTCGTCCGTTTGGACTTCGGTATTTGCAGGTCACTATTCGAAATAATTCAGAACCTGTTACATTGCTCAAAGCCGGAGTTTACCGGCAGGTTTATCCTTACACTAAACAAGGAAGTTTCTCTTGCTCCGACCCGCTTATGAATGATATTTGGGAAATGGGTTGGCGAACTGTACAGGTATGCTCCGAAGATTCATACACCGACACTCCATTTCGCGAGCGAGGACATTATGCCGGCGATTTTGTGCCTCAATTTGCTACAACACTTGCTACCAGTGGTGATCCTCATTTAGCAAAACAGACCATCAAATTGTTTAACGATGTGTATAGTCAGAAATATACTGGTACAGATGAGGTTAGCAACTCCGAGTTTCCACTTTATGTTATAAATGTGGCTTCTTGGTATATTCGTCAGTTTAATGACATGAATTTTGCTGAAGACGTATATAAGCTTTATGCTAACTTTTTGAAAAATTGTCATAAAAATCGGGGTGTAGATGGTTTTTATCGTGAAGGTAAATTATTTATCGATTGGACTCAAATTGACAAAAAAGCTGACTTGACGATATATCAAACTATCATGTATTCTTCATTTGTCGAAATTTCTTCAATTGCCACATTATTGGGTAAAAAGGAAGATGCACAGTTATTTACATCCTATGCTAATGAACTTAAACAGTTTATTCAAACAAGTTGCTGGGATGCCAACGCTGGAAATTTTATTGATGGAATGAAAAATGGCAAAGTGTTGGAAAGTCGTTTCCCCTCTTCAAGTATTTACCCTTCTGTGTGGAAAATTACAAATTCTGAGCAAGAAAAAGGTATTCAAAATTGGTTCAGTGAGTCACTTATTAATATTGGAGCACCAGTTAACCGCAGGCAATTAACAACTCCTTATGGAGGTTTTTATGCTCTGGCATCACTTTATCAAAGCGAAAATGCAGGTTTGGCCGAACAATACATTCGTAAACACTGGGGGAAAATGGTCATTGAAGCCAACGACCTGACTTGGGAAGACTTTAATCGCGATGCTCAATCAACTATGAGTCACGCATGGTCAAGCTCACCAACGTATTACATGAGCACTCAGATATTGGGAGTTGATCTCGGTTTTCCGGGAAATTTATCGTCAGATACTATATATATACGTCCGCAAAGTGAAAATTTGAGTTGGGCAAAAGGAACTGTTCCTCACTCCAAAGGATTAGTCACAGTAGATTGGAAAATAGTTGGAACCAATTTGTATTTGAATTATTCTGCTCCTAAAGGTGTACCCGTTGTTGTGAAACCACGTGGGAGATTGGCTGGATATCATTTTATTATTAGTGAAACTAAATGACACTATGCTACTTACAAATTATACAATTGTAAAACTTGAATAGTTGACTGTATGAATATTTATAAGATTCTGATATTTTTCTTTATATGCAACATAATATTTTCAAATGCTTCAGCACAATTTAAGGGAACCACTGGGGTTTATTATCTTGCTACAGCCAATGTTCCAATAAATACATTTACCTATTCTAATCCAAACTTAAGTGGTGTTGTAATTAGATTTAAATGGAATGATCTGGAACCAAATCCCGGAAAATTTGACTGGAAATTTATTGATAATGAAATAATAAAAGCGAAATTATACAACAAAAAGGTAAGTCTACAGCCTTTATCTTATCCTGATTGGATGAAAAAAATAAATGTACAACAATATTATTACATCGATAAAAATACATATCATTCAACATATGGTAAAATACTTTCTTCCATTATTCCCTGGGATAGTTTGTATATCAACAGGTATAAAATTCTATTAGATAGTCTAGCCGGGAAATATGCAACTAATACATCTGTTTCATATATAAATACTATTGGTGGAGCATTTTCAAGAGGACTTCCAGATTCTGTTATCGTTGATACATTATTATTGACCAGGAAAGCTTTCTGGAAAGCATTTAATTACAATGCTGATTCGATGGGAGTTTTAATGAATTCCATGACTGATTACTACATGAGTTTATTCCCCACGACACCGTTATGGTGTTCAGTCGATTATGTGTCATTTCAACCTAATGCTTCAGGTCAGGCACGAAATTATCTGGCTTCATTGTATTGTAGTTATGGAATAACCCATTATCCAGATAGATTTGGACTTTGGCGTGAAGATATATCGGCATGTAATCCGGGCATAATAAATCCCACTAATCAATGGTATATTATGCAACAGAACCCGTGTAGAATTGGAGCACAAATGTTATGGAGTGTACAGGATGGGCCTGTCAGAATGAATCAATGTGGAATTATTCCGAATTCAAAAACAAGTGTACTTGATTCGGCGGTTAATAAGGCTATAAACATGGGTATGAGGTACCTTGAGATTTATGGAGTAGATATTAACGACGAAACGCTTGCGAATTCGATACATGATGCAAATACAAAGCTAATTTCAGGTCTTAGTCAATGTAATTCTCAGCAAGTTTTCAGTTATAAATACCAGGAGCATTTGTTTAATATTAAGCCAAATCCTACGCATGGTTGCTTTACAATATGTTTTTTAGAAAAAAATGAATTCATAGAAATTATTATTACAAATCTAACAGGACAAATTATTAAGGAATTAGAAGTGACGAATAATTCAACAATTGATATTTCAGGCATTGAAAAGGGAATATATTTTATACATGACAAAAATCTATTATATAAATCATCGAGAATAATTATTCAATAATTTCTTTTGAACGAAATAATGATATAGAAAAGCCACTTTAATTTATTTGAGAGTGGTTTTTTTTGTAACTTTTTATTCAAGAAGATATATCAATTATAAAACCAATAAAATGAAATAGTATCATTAATGGATAAAAAAATATGATTTTCGTTGCTTTAGATAAGTTATTTTTGTGGTGGTAAATTAATAATTTCTTAAGTTCCTCTATAGTTATTCTCTCAGCATTTCTTAAGATTGACAATTTATTAAATTTACGAGTTAGTGTAATCATTAAATAACAAATACAATAAAATATTTATGAAATCAATGCAATTAACAGGCATCCGACAGATGCAAATGATGGATGTGAAAACTCCCGAAATCGTAAATCCAACCGATGTTTTAATTAAAATGAAAGTTTTGGGTGTCTGTGGGTCGGATATACATTATTATGTTTCAGGGAAAATTGGCAGTCAGGTGGTGAAATATCCATTTCCGGTGGGTCATGAAGGAGCAGGTGAAGTAGTGGGAATTGGCTCAGCAGTTAGTCATGTTAAAGTTGGTGACCGTATTGCCATTGAACCGGCAATGCCTTGTTTTAAATGTGATCAGTGTTTAGCAGGTCGTACACATACATGCCGTAATCTTAAGTTTTTAGGTTGCCCGGGACAGGCCGATGGTTGTCTTTCAGAATATATCGTTATGCCTGAAACAAGCTGTTTTGCAATCCCAGATACAATGAGCTACGATCAGGCAGCTATTTCTGAACCTTTGGCAATTGGAGTTTATGCTGTTCGTTTGGCAAATGTTGATTATACTGGCAAAAATGTCGGAATTCTTGGTTTTGGTCCAATCGGAATGAGTGTGCTGTTGCCGGTATTGCAAAAAGGTGCAAATAAAGTGTATGTAACGGATAAAATAGATGGTCGTTTGGCTATTGCCAAAAAAAGTGGAGCTTCATGGACAGGAAACCCAAACAAAGAAGATGTAGTTGTCGGTGTAAAAGAACAGGAACCTGCATTGCTAGATATTATTTTTGAATGTTGCGGTAAACAGGAAGCCGTAGATCAGGCGATTGACATGCTAAAGCCCGGTGGAAAACTGATGATTATCGGAATCCCTGAATTTGATCGTTGGTCGTTGCCAGTAGATAAAATGCGACACAAGGAGGTGTGCATACAAAATGTTCGTCGCCAGAATGGTGCTTTGGAAGAAACGCTGGATTTACTTATTGAAAATAAAGTGGATGTAGGACTAATGCCAAGTCACCGATTTAAATTTGATGATACTAAAGCAGCTTTTGATTTGGTAGCTGGATTTGAAGATGGAGTTATGAAGGCAATGATAGATTTTGAATAATCCTCAATTATGCAAAATCTATTAGAAAGAATGAATTCGTTCAATGCAGAGGAAAGAAAACAAGCATTGATGGAATTAATAAATAAAAACAACGAATATACGAAAGAAGGAACGAATGTGAATATGCATTTTCATTCGTTCAATTCATATAATTGCGAAAATTGGTCACCAACACGAATAGCATTCGAGTCGAAACAAAGAGGTTTATATGCCACTGGAATTATCGATTTTGATGTGATTGATGGTCGTGATGAATTTTTGGAAGCATCCGAGCTACTGGGTTTGAGGGCTTCGGTGGGAATAGAAACCCGTGCTTTTCATACCGAATTTTCAAATCTCGAAATTGATTCTCCGGGTGAACCCGGCGTAAGCTATATTGCCGGAGCAGGTTTTGTAACACCATTTGAAGAAAATTCGCAACAAGCCAAAACACTTGCTAAATATCGTCAAAAAGCGTTAGAACGAAATTTGGCATTGATTCAACGAATTAACGCAGCAATTTCTATTATTTCTATTGATTATTATGAAGATGTAATTCCATTAACACCTTCAGGGAATGCCACCGAACGTCATATTATTCAGGCATATATAAAAAAAACAAATCAAAGATATCCGGATAAAATAGCATTACAAAGAATCTGGAGCGAGATTTTTGGAAAAACAGTTGTTGAAGTAGATGCATTGTTCCAAAATATACCGGCATTAGAAGATGCCGTGCGTGCAAAAATTGCTAAAAAAGGGGGTGTAGGTTACGTTCAGCCAACAATTGATACCTTTCCAAAAATGGAAGAATTTTTTGCTTGGACAAAATCATGTGGTGCCATTCCGTTAGAATCATGGCTTGATGGAACAAGTGCAGGTGAGTCCGACCCCGTTAAATTATTAGAGCTAAGCAGACAAAAAGGTGCAATGGGTTTGAATATTATTCCAGATAGAAATTGGAATATAAAAGATCCAGAGCTAAAATCATTGAAATATAATAAGTTGAAGGAAATTATAGCAGTTGCTTCGAGTATGGATATGCCTTTACACATTGGAACTGAAATGAATAAAATGGGTTTACCATTTACAGACGATTTAGAAGGGTTGGAGCTGAAACCATTTAAGAAACAATTTATAACTGGAGCTAAAATATTTATTGGACATTCTGTATTACAGCGCTTTGCAGGGTTTTCTTATGTAAGCAAAGAAGCCGAAATGACTTTTAAAACAACTAAATTAAAAAATGACTTTTTTGCAATGGTTGGAGAATTACCTCCAATCACTAAATCAATTGCTGATAAGTTAAGAAATGCAGGAAAGGGCAAATCATTAATTCTCATTCAGGATGCATTGAAGTCAGGTAAATGGTAACCGGAATTTACAAAAATACATGAAAAAATCATTTATAATAATATTATTGGTCTGTGCATCAATTGTTTCAGCACAAAATATTACTCCAGAAGCCGAAAATAAGGCGAAAACGTTAGTAAGTCAAATGACTTTAAAAGAAAAAATTGACTACATAGGCGGTTACAAGGAATTTTATATCAGGGCAATTCCTCGACTTGGAATTCCGGAAATTCGTATGGCCGATGGTCCTCAGGGAGTCCGGAATAATACAAAAAGTACTCTATACCCTTGTGGAATTGCCACATCATCTACCTGGAACAGAGATTTAATGTTTAAAGTTGGCGAAGGTTTAGGACTTGATTGTCGTGCCCGTGGAGTAAATATTTTATTGGGACCGGGAGTAAATATATATCGTTCTCCTTTATGTGGTCGTAACTTTGAGTATTTTGGTGAAGACCCATATTTGGCAAGCGAAACAGCGGTTCAGTACATAAAGGGAGTTCAATCTCAACACGTAATTGCTACCATTAAGCACTTTGCCGGTAATAATGAAGAATATGACAGACATCATGTTAGCTCCGATATTGATAAACGGACATTGAACGAAGTGTATACTGCAACTTTTCGCAAAGCAGTTGAACAAGCTAATGTAGGTGCTGTAATGAACAGTTATAATCTGGTAAATAGTGTTCATACCACTGAGAACTCATATCTTAATGTTGATTTATTGAGAAACGCATGGGGTTTTAAAGGCATCTTGATGTCCGACTGGGTTTCAGTTTATTCTGCAGTAGCTCCTGCAAATGGTGGTTTGGATTTGGAAATGCCTTCAGGAAAATACATGAGCTATGAAAATTTATCAAAAGCTATTGAAAATGGGCTAGTAAGTGTTCAGACCATCGATGAGAAAGTGCAACACATTCTTCAAACCCTAATCGCTTTTGGCATATTTGATCATCCACAAAAAGATCCAAGCATTCCTGAAAAAAATCCGTACACTGAAAACATTGCATTGCAAATAGCTCGCGAAGGAATGGTTTTATTGAAGAATGAAAATAATATATTACCTATTCTCAAAGGAAAAACATTGGTGACAGGGCCAAATACTACAACTATACCTACTGGTGGCGGAAGTGGTTTTGTTCATCCATTTACAGAAATTTCTTTGTATAACGGTTTGAAAAATTTGCCGAATTCAGACGATTATGTTTTTGATATTGAACAAATTACGTCTTCTGTATTAACTGAAAACGGCGAATTCCTCTCGGAAAAAGGTTCGAAAGAAATTGGATTCAAAGCTGAATATTTTAAAAACTCTGAAATGGCAGGCAAGCCCGACTTTGTGGGTGTGGATAAATCGCTGAATTTTTACTGGATCAATGGAACAATAAAAGAAGGTTTTACTTTGGATTATTTTTCAGCACGTTGGTCGAGTATTTTTAAACCGAAGAACTCGGGTAAGTATTTGTTCCGTCTTTCGGGAGATGATGGATATCGTCTGATTTTTAATGGAAAAGAACTGATTGCCGACTGGACAAAACATGCAGAAACAGTAAAGGAAATTGCAGTTACAGTTGAAGCGGGTAAAGAATATCATGTTGTAATTGAGTACTTTGAAGAAGTAGGCGAAGCTTCTTTAAAATTTGAATATGCAAAACTTAAAGAAGAATCGTTAACCGAAAAACTGAGTAAAGTACAAAACATTATTCTTTGTGTTGGTTTCAATGCTAAACTTGAAAGAGAAAATTCCGACAGACCGTTTGAGTTGCCTGCAAGACAGTTGGAATTGATTGATAAAATGTCGAAACAAAACAAGAATATTATTGTAATTGTAAATGCCGGAGGTGGCGTTGAAATGGCATCATGGAAAGACAAGGTGAAAGCCATTATCATGGCATGGTATCCCGGTCAGCAAGGCGGACAGGCATTGGCCGAAATTATTTCCGGAAAAATTTCTCCTAGCGGAAAACTTCCGATTTCTATTGAAGCAAAAGCAGAAGATAACCCAACTTACAACAGTTATTACGATAAAAATACTAAATCCATTCACAAACGGGTTCAGTATAATGAAGGTGTTTTCCTGGGATACAAAGGTTACGATAAATCGGGAATCGAACCACTTTTCCCATTTGGTTTCGGACTCACTTATTCTACATTCTTGTATTCTGATTTGAAACTTCAGAAACAAAGTGGAAACAGTATAACCGTTTCATTCACAGTGAAAAATGCCGGTAAATATGACGCAGCTGAAGTAGCTCAGATTTATGTGGGTGATGCGGTTTGTTCAGTTCCACGTCCTTTGAAAGAACTGAAAGGTTTTGAGAAAATAATGCTAAAAAAAGGCGAATCGAAAACATTAAAGGTTGAATTGAACGACGAATCATTTTCATTTTTTGATATTATCAGCAATAAATTTATGATTGAACAGGGTGAATTCACAATTTCTGTCGGAGCTTCTTCCAAGGATATACGATTAAGTCAAAAAATAAATCTATAAAATTTAAAATCAAACATCAAACATACAGATATGAAAGCAGCAGTAATTAAACAGCCGGGATTAATAGGAGTTGAGGAATTTGCAAAGCCCAAACCTGAAAGTGGTGAGGTTTTACTCAAGGTAGAAGCATGTGCAATTTGCGGAACCGATCAACGGGTTTTGAAAGGCGAAAAACACGTCGATGTTCCAATAGTTGGACACGAAATTACCGGAACAGTGGTTGAACTTGGGGGGAGTGTTGAAAAAATAAGGCTTGGCGAGCGTTATGCTGTTCAAACAGTAATTGGCTGTGGCCATTGCTCCATGTGTGAAATCAGTCGCGAAAACCTATGCGAAAATGGTTTTAAAGCCATTGGTTACCAGTGGAACGGTGGTTTTGCAGAATATATGATTATGCCAAAAGTAGGTGTTGATCAGGGTTGCCTGATTCCAATTGCTGATGATATGTCGGCGAATCTCGGAACATTAATAGAACCATTGAGCTGTTGTATCAATGGGATGCGCATTATTCCATTTGAGCAAATGAAAGATGTAGTGGTTTTTGGTGGTGGAATTATCGGCGTATTGAATGGTATGGTTGCAAAGTTCAGAGGAGCAAAAAGGGTAACCATAATGGATGTTTCGCAGGAACGGTTGGATTTATTAAAAGAATTGGGTTTGCCCTTTGAAAATTTTGTAAATTCGGCAGTTGTTGATCCAGAAACCTGGGTGAAAGAACAGACAAACGGACGTGGAGTAGATGCAGTTGTAGTAGCAGCTTCCGTAAAATCACTGGTTGCCAAAGGCATGAAATTGTTAGCACGCGATGGACATTTATCCATTTTTGCAGGAATGCCAAAATCAGATCCGTCGGATATGATTGACCTGAACCTGATTCATTATCCTGAATTACACATTCATGGTGCAAACAGCTCGGTTTATTGTGATTATATCGATGCCCGGGAAATGATTATGAGCCGCAAAGAAGAATTTTCCAGACTGGTTACTCACGAGTTCAAACTGGATGACTTTAATGAAGCGGTTGACGTTCAGGGAAATCCGGCATACAAAGCACTTAAAGTAATTATTGTTCCATAACTATCAACAAATAAGCATGTTATTCATAAATAAATACGAAAAAGAAGCAATACTGTTTTTGAAATGTTGCCACCGTTTAGCAGCAAATATGTATGTAACCGGTTATGGTGGCAATCTCGCATGGAAACTGGAAGAAAATGTAATCATGATTACACCAACCATGATGAATAAAGGAGATATTCGCATGAAGGATTTGGTGTTTATTGATGCCCAAGGCGAAACTATTGAAGGCACACGTCGCCCAACAGGTGAAAAATGGATGTATCTGAAATTTTTTGAAGAAAGATCCGATATCAAATCTGTATTACATTGTCATGCTCCAAACGTGGGTGCTTTTGCCATTATGGACGGAGAAAACTGGTTGATGAAAGCGTTTTTTCCTGAAACAACACACGAGGTTGGTCCCGTTCCGGTTGTTCCTTATGCAGAACCTATTACTCAAAAACTGGCCGACAATTTCAGTCCGTATTTGCAAAAATACAACAGCTTTTTGATGGAAAATCATGGTATTGTAACTATGAGTCCTGATACCATTGAATGGACCCTGATGAACGTAGAACTGCTCGAAATGACCGCATATTCCATACTACGTGCGCTATCAACAGGACAAAAACTTAAAGAACTCTCGGTGGAAGCGGTTCGCGATTTGGATAATGTGATGCTAAAACGTAACTGCCCGTATTTTGGAGCTCCCGGAATGTATAAGAGTTTAGTAGATATATGGTTTCCTGGGAAATAAAACATAATTTTGCTTTCAGTTATAATTATTATCTCAATGATAACTTCTGTCAAATTTGAAACCCTGAATTCTTCATTAGAAGGTGAATTTTTATTCGATCAAATACATCGGATTATTTATTCAACTGACGCTTCGGCTTATAAAGAAAAACCACTGGGTGTGGCTTATCCGAAAAATGATGCTGATATAAAAAAAATAATTCAATTTGCTGGTGAAAATAAACTTTCAGTTGTGCCACGTACTGCCGGAACTTCGCTCGCCGGACAGGTTGTTGGAAATGGAATCATTGTCGATGTATCGAAGCATTTGACCAATATTATTGAATTAAATAAAGAAGAAAAATGGATTCGGTTGCAACCGGGGGTTGTACTCGATGAACTTAATAAATTACTTGAACCCCACGGATTATTTTTTGGACCTGAAACATCAACCTCAAATCGCTGTATGATAGGTGGCATGGTTGGAAATAATGCTTGTGGCTCACATTCAATTTTATATGGAAGTACGCGTGACCACTTACTGGAAGTAAAAGCATTTTTGAGTGACGGTACTGAAGTAGAATTTAAACCATTAAACACAGAAGAGTTTGAAGAAAAATGCAATGGAAATAGCTTGGAAAACAAGCTTTACCAATCCATCAGGGAGATATTGAACAATTCCGAAAATCAACAGGAAATTCGCGAACAATTTCCAATTAAGGAATTACGTCGACGAAATTCGGGTTATGCTATCGATTTATTGCTCGAAACTTCGCCATTTGCAAACACTACTGAACCGTTTAATTTTTGTAAACTCATAGCTGGTTCTGAAGGAACTCTGGCATTTATCACCGAGATAAAACTCAATTTAGTACCACTACCTCCAAAAGAGAAAGCCGTTATAGCCGTTCATTTTCATACCTTAGAAGAAGCATTGGAAGCCAATCTCATTGCATTAAAATATGAACCGGGTGCTATTGAGTTGATGGACAATACTATTCTTGAGCTAACCAAAGGCAATATTGAGCAGCAAAAAAACCGCTTTTTTTTGGATGGTGATCCTGAAGCTATTTTGATTATTGAATTTGCCCGCGAAACAAAAGAAGAAATTGAAAAAATAAGCGAGAATTTGATTTCGGAACTGCAAAAAGGGAAGTTTGGCTATCATTATCCGGTTGTGTGGGGTAAAGATATTTCCAAAATCTGGAATCTACGCAAATCGGGTTTAGGAGTACTTTCCAATATGGAAGGTGATTCAAAACCTGTAAGTTTGGTTGAAGATACGGCTGTTCACGTAAGCATGTTGCCGACTTATATTGCTGAATTTAAATTGCTTATCGAAAAATACAATCTGTCGTGCGTGTATCATGCTCATATTGGTTCGGGCGAATTACACTTGCGACCTATTTTAGATTTAAAATTACCGAAAGATGTAGAAATTTTCCGTGCTTTGGCAATCGATGTAGCTCATTTGGTAAAGAAATACAAAGGTTCGTTGAGTGGTGAACATGGCGATGGCCGTTTAAGGGGTGAGTTTATTCCACTAATGATTGGTGAGCAAAATTACGAATTGCTAAAGCAACTGAAAACAGTGTGGGATCCAAATTGTATTTTCAATCCCGGAAAAATTACCAATACACCGGCAATGAACACGTCGTTGAGGTATGAACCCGGAAATCCAACACGAGAAATTGACACCATTTTTGATTTTTCCAAAGAAATGGGCTTGTTGCGGGCTATTGAAAAATGCAATGGTGCTGGTGATTGCCGGAAAACAGAAATTATTGGTGGAACCATGTGTCCGAGTTATCAGGCCACCCGGAACGAAGAAAACACAACCCGTGCCCGTGCCAATATTTTACGCGATTATCTGACCAATTCCGACAAAAAAAATCCATTCGATCACAAAGAAATTTATCAAATCATGGATTTATGCCTTTCGTGTAAAGGTTGCAAGTCGGAATGTCCATCGAATGTGGATATGACCAAGTTTAAAGCCGAATTCCTTCAGCATTATTACGATGCCAATGGAGTTCCGTTGCGGTCGTGGTTGGTTGCCAACATATCCAAAATCAATCGGTTGGGTTCATTAGTTCCCGGAGTTACCAATTTCTTTTTGAAAAATACGTTTTTTACTTCTATGCTTGGTTTTGCAAAAGAAAGACACATGCCGCTACTAACAAAACAAACCTTATCGAGCTGGTATCGAAATAATTACAAGAAATTGGTTGAAAGTGAGCAATTGAAACCAACAAAATCTGTATTTTTGTTCAACGATGAATTTACAAACTTCAACGATACAGAAATTGGCATAACTGCAATAAAGTTGTTGGTGAAACTTGGTTATGATGTGCTTATTCCAAAACATGTTGTAAGCGGCAGAACCTATCTTTCGAAAGGATTGGTACGAAGAGCCAAGCAGTTAGCTGAGAAAAATGTTTTACTTTTGAAAAAACTGGTATCAACAGAAATGCCTTTAGTTGGTATTGAACCATCGGCTATACTTACTTTCCGGGACGAATACCCCGATTTGGTGGACAGATCGATGAAAACGGAAGCACTCCAATTGGCTAAAAACACTTTTTTAATTGATGAATTTTTGATGTTGGAGTATAATACGGGAAATATAAATGCTGATTTATTTACCGATAAAAAAGAAACGATAAAACTACATTGCCATTGTCAGCAGAAATCCATTGCCAGCTCACAATCAACCATTTCCATGCTTTCAATACCCAAAAACTACGATGTAACAGAGATTCCTTCAGGTTGTTGCGGAATGGCAGGTTCATTTGGATATGAAAAAGAACATTATGAATTGTCGAAAAAAATTGGCGAATTGGTTTTATGTAAACAAGTTCGTAAATTGTCACCCGAAACTCTTGTAGTTGCTCAGGGAACGAGCTGTCGCCATCAGATTAAAGATGGAACCAATAGAAATGCACTTCATCCTGTTGAGATTTTATTTAAAGCATTAAAAATGGAAGTTGAATAAGTTATAATTGAAATTAATCTTAAGTACTGATGAAAAAATACGGAATTCTCTTGTTGCTTACAATGGCATGTTTTGCATTATTTGCTCAAAAACAGGTTGAAAAAGTAAAGATTGAAACATCAAATACTTCAAGCGGTGTTATTTGGCTTTCGAAGGAGTTGAAAGCCGGAGAAACTTCAAAACCATTTGTGATTGCCGGTTGGAATATACGCACTGTTTGGATTCATAATAAGGGTAAAATGCCGGTCAATTTTACATTCGAAATTGATATTAAAGGAAATAATGAATGGATTGACTACCATACCTACAATTTTCCAACTGGTTATAGTAATTTTCTGACATTTGTACCGGCGGTTAGAGCCAAACAAATGCGTGTAAAGGTTGATCAGCA
The DNA here is from genome assembly GCA_903873355.1 of uncultured Bacteroidales bacterium. The sequence goes on along the minus strand of CAIQOG010000137.1, from coordinate 10,160 downwards.
AACAAAAGCAACAGTAGAATTTACTTTTGCCCAAAACATAAAAAGTCCTGCTGATTCGGTAAGCATCCATAGGCCTGATTCAAAAATTATTGTTTGGGAAAATTCAGCTGTAAAAACAAATGTAGCATCAACACCATTTGTAGTTGGTTACTATCAAAAAAGAACACTTTTTCTTTCGCACAATGCTTCACAAAAAGTAAGTTTTATGCTCGAAGTTGATCCTTTAGGAAATGGTGAATGGATGCAATTCAGACCAATTACTGTCTTGGAAGGAGAGACTATGCCCATCAATTTCCCAAAAAACCTGTTGACGCAACAAATGCGAATTATTCCAGATATTGATTGTGTGGCGACAGCAATATATATTTACTAATAATTAGTTTTCATGAAGAAAATTATTCTCACATTTTTCCTGATATTTTGCCTTTCACTTACTTATTCAAACAATCCGGTTCGAATTGTTTGTATGGGTAATTCCATTACGCAGGGTAAGGTTATTAATGGAGTTATAACACAACTCAGCTACCGAGTTGGATTGTGGGAAAAACTCGATTCGGCAGGAGTAGATGTGGAAATGGTGGGATATACCAAACTTTGGTTTGATGAGAAAAAAGCTGCTGTGCCCACCTATCCGGTTTCGAAATATACATTTAAATCCTTCGACCGTGACCACGATGCTTATTATGGCATAAAATCCGACGGTTTATTGAATGGAAGTACCAGTACAGGTTGGACAGGAAGCCCGTTACCTAAATTAGCTGATCGCTTACTTACCTACACACCTGATTTTGCATTATTGCATATCGGTACAAACGATAATGATACTATTGTTAATACAACTACGGCAAATATCAAAGCAATTATTGATCAGTTACGCTTTGCCAATCCGAATGTAACCATCTTTTTAGCAAAACTTATTAGCAGTTGGAAAGCCATCAATGGCCGAATGGAATCAATAGCGGCTGAAAAAACTACCATTCAGTCGCCGGTAATTATTGTTGATTTATCTACAGGGTTTATTGCCAGTACGGCTAACCCCAATACCACCATGACAATTGATGGATTGCACCCAAACCCAAAAGGAGAAAAATTTATGTACGATAGATGGTACAAAGCCATTATGGCCAGATTAAATGTAATTGCAGGAACAGAATCCGGTTTAATTAATAATCCTGAAATGCAGTTGTTGCCGGGTTCAAACAATCGGATTTTCTCATTAAGTCATGCTGCACATGCAACTGTACAGGTTTTCAATATTGCCGGAATTTGTATCAGGAGCATTTTGACACAAAATAATGAGAACTTGAAAATTGACTTATCCGAAGAATATAAAGGGCTTTATGTTATTCGAATTAATAAGATTTCTGGTATTGCGTCAAAATTAATACTCATAAATAAGTGATTCTTTTTTAATAACGTTTAATTTATTTGTAAAATGAAAATCAACACATACATTTCGTTAACACTATCATTAGTGGGTACAACAACTGCTATAAACGCTCAAAAATTGCCCAATATCGTTGTTATTTTTTGCGACGATATGGGTTATGGTGACCTTTGTACAAATAATGCCACCGGTTTTAGTACACCAAATCTCGATCGTTTAGCTTCTGAAGGCATGCGTTTTACAAATTTCTATGCTGCTCAAGCAGTAAGTAGTGCTTCGCGTATTGGGTTACTAACAGGTTGTTATCCAAATCGTGTAGGTTTCTCAGGAGCGTTGCTACCTGATGCAAAAATTGGAATTAATCCTGAAGAGGAAACTATTGCGGAGTTATTAAAAACAAAAGGTTACGCTACTTCAGCTGTTGGTAAATGGCATTTGGGACGGCAAACACAGTTTTTGCCTTTGAATAATGGGTTTGACGAATATTTGGGTATTCCGTATTCAAACGATATGTGGCCCATTGGAAATAATGGTGTTAGGGTTACTGATCCTAACAATATGAAATCTAAGTATCCCGAATTGCCACTTCTGAAAGGGAATGAGGTTTTTAAAACCTTGTATACTATAGAAGATCAAAGCCAGCTTACTACACTTTATACCGAAAGAGCTGTTAGTTTTATTCATAAAAATAAGAAAAAACCATTTTTCTTGTATTTGGCTCATTCTATGCCACATGTACCTATTGCAGTTTCTGCAAAATTCAAAGGGAAAAGCCAACAGGGTTTATATGGCGATGTGATGATGGAAATAGATTGGTCGGTAGGACAGGTTCTGGAAGCACTTAAAAAAGACAGAATTGATAAAAATACTATCATCGTTTTCACATCTGATAATGGCCCATGGCTTAATTTTGGCAATCATGCTGGTTCGGCAGGTGGTTTGCGCGAAGGAAAAGGTACTAGTTTCGAAGGCGGACAACGGGTGCCATGTGTGATGAAATGGCCAAATCATATTCCTGCAGGTACAATTTGTAATAAACTTTCAAGTACTATCGATTTATTGCCAACTATTGCCGGAATTACCGGTGCAAAACTACCTGCTAAGAAAATTGATGGAGTTGATATAATTAGTCTGTTGAGGAATGAACCAAACGCTAATCCACGAGAAAATTTGCTTTATTATTACAATGACAATAGTTTAGAAGCCGTTCGTAAAGGCAATTGGAAATTGGTATTGCCACATACAGGTCGGAGTTATGTGGGTATGGCACCCGGAAAAAATGGTATTCCAGGTAAAACCACAAAAATCACTACCGGCTTAGAATTATACGACTTACGTCGCGATCCCGGCGAACAATACAATGTGATTGAGCAAAATCCGGAAGTACTAAAAGATCTACAGATTTTGGTTGATTCTGCTCGTATTGATTTGGGCGATGATATTACCAATTGCCCGGGCAAAAACAGACGCGAACCGGGAAGAATAAATTAGAAATCTTTCTTATATTTTTTGAATTTTACAAATATAATTGGATGATTATGAATCATATAAATTTAGATAAACATGTATTTATAGCATTATTTTTATTGATTATGCTAAATGGTTGGTCAAAAAATAATATCCCAAAAGAATACAATGGTGTTCCTTTTAAAGATAGTATTTATACAAAGGGAGCGCAGGTAATTCCTGGTCGAATAGAATGTAAGTACTTTGATTTGGGTGGTGAGGGAGTTGCATACCACGATTTTGACTCAATAAATAAGGGCAGCGGACCATATAATCATCAACCCGGACATTGCGAGTTGGGTGCAGAATATTTTGCTTATTTTAGGTTGAATGAAGGAGTAGATTTATCTTATACCAAAGAAAAGTTGGATTTCAGTCATCCCAATATTTTTACACCCGAACGTCGTCAGGGTTTTATTGGCTGGACACGTGATGGTGAATGGTGTAACTATACCGTGAATGTAAAAAAGGCAGGAACCTACAAAGTTAATTTGTTGTATTCGAATGAAATTCAATCATTTAGACTTTCAATAAATGGTCAACCTGCCAAAGAATATACCACACCACTTAAAACAGGAAGTCCTCACAACTGGAATTTTGCCAAAAACATAGGAACGATAAGTTTCAACAAAGCAGGATTAAATCTTTTGACACTTTATATTGGAAGTGGAATAAATTATGCTTATTTGGAGTTTACAAATTAAAATAATTGACTTACCGATCTTTTAAAATATCATGAAATTCAAACAACTATTATCAGCATCACTTGCACTTTTTGGGTTAGTAAATTCTGCACAAGCCGAGAAAAAACCGAATATTCTTTTTATTCTTATCGACGATATGGGTTATCCTGCTATCGAATGTTATGGCAATAAAATGGTAAAAACTCCGAATATTGACCGTATTGCAGCTCAAGGTGTGAAATTTACACAGGGTTATGTTTGTCCACAATCCACACCAACACGTGCATCGTTGCTTACCGGACAATATACGAGTCGAAATCAAATGTGGCATGTTGTCCCAAAATATGGCTGGCCAAATGCAAGGGTAAAAGAACCGGAATACCTCGATAATTTACCACGCGAACAATTCACTATTGCCGAAGCTCTAAAAACTGCCGGATATACAACAGCACTAATCGGGAAATGGCATTTAAGCACTTATGACAATGACGGTTACTATACGTATCTGTATCCAGATAAAGCACGATTTTATGGCTTCGACTATGTTGTTGCCAAACAAAATCCAACTGAATATAGTGGGTATGGTGATAAGGGAGTAGATTTTTTAACTGATGAGACCATTCATTTTATGGAGAAAAACAAAAATCAACCATTTTTCATTTTATTATCACATCACACAGTTCACAATAGAGTTCTAGCTCCTAAGGACTTAATAAAAAAATATCTTGACTTAGGCTATCCTGAAACAGGGTTAAATTTTGCTGAATATTTAGCTGCCATCGAACATTTAGATAATTCAGTCGGTCGATTACAAACCAAAATGAAAGAACTTGGCATTGATAAAAATACCATTGTGTTTTTTGTTAGTGATAATGGTGGAGTTGATAGCCAACTATCTAATGCACCGTTACGTTATGGAAAAGGTACTGCTTACGAAGGAGGAACACGTGTGCCGTTTATGGTGCAATGGCCGGGAAAAATTAAAGGTGGTAAAATCAACACAACACCGGTTCATATTGTGGATATTTATCCAACATTGCTTGATGTGGCAAAAATAAAACCCGCTCCAAACCATGTGCTCGATGGTGTGAATTTAATGCCTATGTTGTTCGGAAACAAGAATACTGAGGCTAAATTAGCAAACCGTCCAATTTATTTCTATCAACCACTTTACGATTTGCTTTGGGGTGCTACTCCAAGTGCATCTATGGTGGAGGGCGATTATAAATTAATATGGTTTTTCGGCGATTATATCGACAGAGATAACAATAACAAATACATTCCTGAAGGTAGGATGGAATTATATAATCTAAAGGAAGATATTGGCGAGAAACACGATTTGGCGTTATTAAATGCCGATAAAGTGAATAAAATGAAAGAAAAACTTCAGGCATTTATTTTGGAATCAGGTTCAATAATACCTGGGCTTAACGACAAATATAATCCTGAAATATGGAATGTTCGATCGCCAAATAATAAAAAGGAGGAATGAAAAATTGAACAAAAATTTTGACTTACAATAATCTAAAATAATATGAAGCGATCAAATTTGCCAAAGCTACTTGCAGTAATATTCTTCTTATTAGGTATAATCTCATGTCAACATTCAGTTAAATCAACTTCTCAGAATGATACCTTAGAAAAAGTGAAATTAGCCATGCTTTGTATGCAACGTGGTTCTTGGGAACAAGGTGTGGCTTTGCAAGCATTGGTGGAAATGGGCGATACTATTAACCTTATTAATATGGCACATGAAGCCGTTCTTCGACAAAAAGAGGATGGTAGATTTTCGTTGGTGGCTTCCGATTATAATATTGCCGATCCTGGCTCAAATGGTCCGGGTGTGTTAATGGCATATAAAGTTACCGGCGACGAAAAATACAAAACAGCTGCACAAAAGCAGTATGAATACTACAATAATCCAAAAATAAGAACATCAAAGGGTTATATACTTCATAATACTAAATCCATACAAGTTTGGAGTGATAATTTATTTATGGTAGCCCCATTTTTGGCTATGATGGGCGATTATGATGATGCCATTCGGCAAATAGAGGGGATGCGTGAGTGTTTGTGGGATAATGATCTTAAACTTGTCCGCCACATTTGGAACGATTCATTAAAAATTTACGAAGATAGTTCATATTGGGGTGGTGGCAATGGTTGGTGTGCAGCCAGCATGACAATGGTTGTGAATATTTTACCCAAAGAAAGAGAAGCTGACCGTCAGAAAATTATTGGTTATGTCAAAGAATTGATTGATGGCTGTCTGAAGTTTCAATTATCCAATGGGTTATTTTATGATAAAATCACAGAACCCAATTTTGAAGAAACAAATCTGGGGCAGATGTTAGCCTTTAGTATTTATACCGGAATGGCAACGGGTTGGTTAGATCAGTCGTATAAAAAAGCTGCCGACAAAATGCGAAGTGCTGCCTACACCAAGATTGATAAATATGGAATGATTCAGGGAGCAAGCAGTTCACCGGGATTCGATAGGCCAGGCACTTCAACAGAATGTCAGGCATTTTTCTTAATGATGGAAAGTGCTTATCGTAAAATGAACTTTAAAAACAGAATCTAAAACACTCGTCATAACAATTCAATTATGTACAAAAAATTCAAATTGGGCTTTATTTTACTTTCATATTTATTAATTCTATCAATGATATCATTTGGTCAAGATATTGCCACAATATCATTGCTAAAACCTGCTAAAATAGTTAAGCCGCTTGATGAATTAACTATTTGCTGTAACTCTCAAGGTACAATTAAGGTTACCGATTCGAAAACTAACACTTATTTCATAGCCAAGTCACTTCCTCAAATTAGTTTTCTTGTCGGTGGAGCAGCAGGAGTCCAAACCATCACGCTGACAGATAAAAAAGGAGTTGTAATTGCAACTAGAAATTTTGAACTTGTTGCCCAAACCGATATCAACGATGGCGGAAAAATAAGCGATATGTTCCAGCTATTTTATAAAAGTATGTTGGTTTACAACGAGAATGGTTACGAAGAACTTGAATGGAATGGAAAAACCTATAGATGCTTTGTTCACTGGGCATTAGACAATAATAATACAATGAATGGGATGCAGTATTTTAGTCCTTATTCTGGTGATTTAGTGGATATTTTCAGACAAACTCAACTGCCTAACGGCATGATATGGAGCTATGTAAAGCCAAAGAAATTAGATAGCAGATACAATGAAACTGTTTATAGTCCACTCAATTTTTTCAGAAAAGATAGCACCGTATGGTTTGCCCGCCAACCTGCTGAAAATCATGTTGAATACAATTATGTAAATATGATTTATAAACACTGGAAAGGCAGTGCAAACACAGATTGGATGAAATCAAACCTGGAGTCTGCCGCTCGTGCATTAGACTTTTGTGTAACCGATTCAATCCGTTGGTCTAATAGATTTCAATTGCTGAAACGACCTTTCTGTATCGATTCGTGGGACTTTCAAATAGATGATAAATATACACCAGAAACGCCGATTGGTAAGACTATGATGATAGTTCACGGAAAAACGAAATACGGTATCTTCTTTGGTGATAACACCGGCTACTTCGAAGCCTGTAATCAACTGGCCGAAATGTACGAATTTACAGGAAATACAGTGAGTGCAGAAAAATACAGAAATCGGGCAAAGCAAATTCTTACACGCTTAAACAATTTGACATGGAACGGTCACTTTTATACTCACTTCATTGACGAAGATCCGACGGTCATACGTGATTTGGGAGTTGATGATAAACTTCAAATTGCACAGGGAAATATGTATTCGCTCAATCGTGGATTGCCACATGAAATGAATGTGGCAATTATCAAAACCTATCAGCAATTAAAATCGAACCTACCAGATGGTTCACCTGCCGAGTGGTATTCCATTTTCCCACCTTTCGAGAAAGGGTTTGTGAATCAAAATCCGAAATGGCAATATATGAATGGTGGAATAGCTGCACATGCAGCCGGTGAACTGGCAAAAGGCGCTTTCGAAAATGGTTTCGAGAATTATGGCTCGGATATCTTAAACCGGCTTTATGAATTAGGTAAGCGATACAATAACCTTATATATTTTGCTTATACCGGAGCTTATCCAACACCAGACGAAGTGAAATATAAACCAATAGATATATCAAAAAGTGCCAATATGGATTTTTTGGAAAAAGGTGGAAAAAATGCTTTCAAATGGATGAATGAAAATCGACAGGGAAACGATTTAAGAAACTTTCCAACCGGAATTCAGGTATTTCACGATATCAAATTTGATGTAATTAATCCGGATGAAAATCAACGAAAAGCTGCAATTGCTGTGGCAAATTTAAAAGGATTTCCATCAGAAGCTGAAGTTTTAATCAATGATACAGCTCAAACAGTTTATTTAATTCATTCAACATCAGCAAACAAAAATGATAAAGCTGTTGGTTCCATTAGTTTTATTTATACCGATGGAACAACTGCTTCAAAATATATTTATAGCGGAAAAGATTTAGTAGGCTGGTGGTTTCCAAAACTTGAAAAAGATTATGCCGGAATGGCTTGGTCTGGTATAAACCCTGTGAGTGCAGGCGTTGGTGTTTGTTGGACTGCAATTCCGAATCCGAATCCTCAGAAACGCATTATGAAACTCCGATTTAATGCTTCCGTAGAAGGAGATATTTACACCATTCTTGCAATTACATTGGCTGACAAACCACATTATGTAAAACGTAATCCTGTGTCGTATGGCGGTCCTGATAATTGGGCAGCTGCTAATGCCATGAGGTCATTAATCGAAGGTTTAGCCGGAATAAAGAATACAGGATTAGGATATGAAACAACTAAAATCTCACCTCGTTGGGCATCTGCAGGGGTAGATTCTATAAACGTAACAGCCGATTTAGTTGCTTCAGGAGGTTATGTGGCATATCAGTTTAGAAATGATGTATCAACAAAAACTATTTCAATGAATATTACCGGAAGTGGTAAAAAATCAAAACTTCATTTACTCCTTCCATCATTTACTTTATCTGTCAAATCTGTTATAGTAAATAATCAAGAGGTTAATTTCGAACTTTCAAAAATTGAGAATTCAAGTTATTTGGATGTAGATTTGACATTTTCAACTGTTCAGAAATTAATGATAAAATATTAAAATGTTATCAAATTTTGTTCAAATCAAAACTTCAACAAATCATACGTCTCCTTTATCTCTTCATCTTTTAATCCCAGATATCGTTTAGTGATTCCCATATTGGAGTGATTGAAAATCTCCATTAGTTTAATAAGTGCCATTTCAGAATTTTCTCCACTCATATTAAATACCTGACGACCGAAGGTTTTACGTAAGCTGTGACAAGAAAAATTCTTAATGTTTAATTTGTAAGTTGCTTTGATTTCTTTCAACAGGATATTCAACCTTTGAGTGGTGTAGACAACTTTTTTCTGACTGACAAAAACAAATTGAAAACCAACAGGATTTATTCTATGGTGACAATCAATTATGTGTTGTTTAAGTTGAGGACTGATACTGATTACTCTTTTCTTTTTGGTCTTTCCTTCTATAATAGTAATCTCATCTACATTTAAAATCTGCTCCCATTTAAAAGCCGTGAGATCAGAAACTCGCAACCCCCAAAAACTACCCAAAGCAATAAAAAGGGACATCTTGTATTTTTCGACTTTATAAAGCTTATGAACCAGATTCAACATTTGATCCCACTCCAAATAATCTGCTTTAGTGCTTGAAAATTTCTTCGACATAGTATTGTGTTTATTGTTATGTGATATTTTGTTCAAAACACTCACTTTTATTCCTAATTATCAAAAGAGAGTGTATTATTTTTATCTCTAATTGGAAAATCGTTTAAACTCTTGATAATCAATAAAACATTCACTTCTGATGAAAGTGAATGTTTTATTTTGAACTTCAGGAACATTTCTTTAAAAACAAAGACCACACAAATCCCCGGGCATGATTCGTCGAAACAAAAAATGCTTCTGGTGTAATCAGATTATGAGGATCTGTTTCTTTTAATTTCTCAAGAACCGGTAATAGTTCAGGTTTGATAACCTGCTCTATTTCTTCAATAAATGTTTCATACTGAGCTGTAAATTCGAATGCATCCATACTATTTCATTTAAAATATTCATTGTAGACCCTATCGTTATAATCATCCGTTTTCTCAACTTTTTCATCAATGACTTCAACCAGTTGGTCGAAATACACCATATTTACAGTATCAACCGTCTTGTCTTTGTCATCCAATAGATAAACATCAAATAAATCCTGACCCTCATTGTATTTGATGGATACTTTACCTTTATGCTTAAATCCATTCACATGAAAGGTAAGTCCCAAATGAATGATTGCTGGTCTTTGAAATCCCCAACTCATTAAAATGGTGGGTTGTGAAGCTAGGATTGAATAGATATAATCGGCCATTTTTTTGTCATTTTCCATGATTCTGAGTTTTAATGATTAATATTATTGTTCATTTAATTAAAAATAGAAAGTTGTATTATAGCGATGATTTATATGTGAGTTATAACTTTCGAACCAATTCTTTAAGATTAAAGAATTTGCTATCAATCCT
>CAIQOG010000136.1 GCA_903873355.1 uncultured Bacteroidales bacterium | reverse complement strand
GAAGAGTCGAAAGAACTGGATGTTCGTGCATTTATTTTGGAACACATTTCGGATTCCTACGTTTGGCACATAACCAAAATCGGCGAAAATGAAATTTCCATTCCGCTGCCGGTGATTGTGTACAGCCAGACTACCGGTTGGCACGTGTTTCTGTCGTCGGAGTTTCATCATTCGCCTGTTTACGAAGGACTTACCATTGCTGAAGAAGGTAAATATAAAGGAAAAATTGTGGAAAAAGATGCCAAAGGCGAAGAAGTTCGTCCGTTTGACATTTCCATTACCAAAAACGTTTTCGCGTTGCTGTTCAGCAGTATTTTGATGGTTGTGTGCATCATGTACGTTGCTAAATCCTACAAAAAGAATCCGCTGCAATCTAAATCGGGCTTTGCAGGAATTATGGAAATGTTTATCATGAACATCAACGATGATGTGATTAAGCCCTGTATTGGAAAGGGTTACGAAAAATATGCACCTTATCTGCTGACGGTGTTCTTCTTTGTGTTTACCAATAACATTTTGGGATTGATTCCGATTTTCCCCGGAGGAGCGAATGTTACCGGTAACATTGCTATTACGATGGTGTTGGCTGTTATTACCTTCCTGATAGTAAATATCGGAGGTTCAAAAGAATATTGGAAAGAAATTTTCTGGCCCGATGTGCCGCTGTGGTTGAAAGTGCCGCCTATGTTACCGCTTATTGAGTTGGTTGGTATTTTTACCAAGCCTTTTGCGTTGATGATCCGACTTTTTGCAAACATTCTGGCAGGCCACTCTATAGTGTTGGGACTTACCTGCCTGGTGTTCGTCACTGTGAAATTAGGTGTGGGAATGAATGCAAGTATGACCGGTGTTTCGATTTTCTTCAGCGTGTTTATCGGATTCGTGGAATTGCTGGTAGCATATATTCAGGCTTATATTTTCACCATGTTGTCGGCTGTATTTATCGGACTGGCACGTGTTGAGCCACATCATAAACATTAAAAATGGCCCCTAAATCCCCTAAAGGGGACTTTGAGAAGATTGAATTTTAAAATAAGAGATAAAAATAATAATAAACTTAGTCTGAAAGCCCCTTTAGGGGTTTGGGGCTATTAAAACAAAAAAGTTATGTTAATGTCAATTTTATTACAAGCTGCCGCTGCCGCTGGTGCTGGTGCAGGTTTAGCAAAATTAGGTGCAGGTCTTGGAGCAGGTCTTGCTGCAATTGGTGCAGGTATGGGTATCGGTCGTATCGGTGGTTCAGCCATGGAAGGTATTGCCCGTCAACCTGAAGCAGGTGGCGACATTCGTATGGCCATGATTATTGCTGCTGCTCTTGTGGATGCTGTAGCTCTGTTTGCTATCGTAGTTTGCGGATTTATCCTTTAATATCACACAAAGGTAAAATCAATAGGATATTGATATAACCTTAAGAATACTTTTTGCCTGGCCGGAGTGGTGTGAAAGCCGTTCCGTCCAATGGTAAATGGTACATTGATAAATTGTAAATTAAAAGTATTATGGCTCTACTATTGCCCGAATCCGGATTACTTTTCTGGATGTTACTTTCGTTTGGAATTGTGGTATTCATTCTTACGAAATATGGTTTTCCTGTCATTATCAAAATGGTGGAAGAACGTAGAACGTACATCGATGAATCATTGTTGGTTGCAAAACAAACTTATGAGCAAATGGCTGTTGTCAAAGCTCAGGGTGTGGCTCTTGTCGACGAAGCTCGTCGGGAGCAGGCTACTATTCTGAAAGATGCAACCGTAACCCGCGACCTGCTTATTAAAGAAGCAAAGGAAAAAGCCGGTGTTGAAGCTGCCAAAATCATTGACGAAGCCCGTAAACAGATTCTTGCTGAGAAAGATGATGCCATTCGCGATATACGCCGTCAGGTGGCTGCTTTGTCAATTGACATTGCCGAAAAAGTGATTCGCGGACAATTGGATAAAAAAGACGAACAGATGGTGATGATCAACCGCCTGCTCGACGAAATCAATGTCTCTAAGTCGTAAGTTAGTCAATTGGTCAATTGGTTGATTCGTTTGTCAGCAAACCAATCGTAAATTTAAAATTTAAAATCGTAAATTACGAATGAATACAGGACTCATACCGGTTCGTTATGCCACTGCCCTGCTGGAATTTGCCAGTGTGAGCAAGGAACAGGATCGTGTGTACACCGAGGTGAAAGCGTTGACTAAGCATTTTAGTCAGTTTGCCGGATTGCGCACGGTACTTGATAATCCGGTGCTGGCTACTGCCGAGAAGCGTAAAATCATTGTTACGGCTGCCGGTGTGAAAATCAGCAAACCTTTCGAGCGTTTCATGGACTTGATTCTGGAAAACAACCGCGAAAGTCATTTGCAGGAAATAGCCCTGAAATACATTGGGTTGTACCGTAAGCAGAAAAACATTTTCTACGGAAAACTGACTACTGCTACTCCGGTAAATGCTGATACAGAGAAAAAGCTAATGAAACTGGTGGAGAATACTACCGGCGGAACGATAGAAATGGAAAAGGTAATCGACCCGGAAATCATTGGCGGTTTTATGTTCGAAGTAGACTTTGTGCGTTGGGATGCCAGTGTTTCAGGTCAGTTACGACGAATCAGAAACGAATATATTGAGAAAAATAAAAAAACAGTATAAAATCATTTACCATTTTGCCATTTACCATTGACAATTGAAAAATGGTAAATTGTAAATGCTTAAATTGTAAATAAAAATAAGATGTCTGATAATATTAAGGTGAGCGAAGTATCCGAAATACTTCGGATGCAACTCGAAGGAATTGACACCGGTGTTCAGTTCG
>CAIQOG010000135.1 GCA_903873355.1 uncultured Bacteroidales bacterium | reverse complement strand
GTTCGCTTTGGTTAGTATTGGCGAAAAACGAGAATAACTTTTTTTGGGCTCGATGGGACGGCCCCAAAAGTTATTTCCCGTTTTTCGTGTGATGGCTGCAAATAATCCGATTTGTAAAAATACAAAAATACAATCACAAAAAAAAGCCTCCCACTCAGGGAGGCTTCACTACTACAAAAGGTTACCACACCGGAAAGTAGTAGTTTTTAGCGATTTTTACGCCGGATAAAATTCTTCAGTACTAACGAAACAATAAAGCTTACCACTGCACCAACTATAGCCAAAAGAACTGTCCGAAGTAAGTCTTCAGCAAAAACATTACTGAATACAGAAAGTAATAAACCACCGAAAGTTCCGGCATATACGTTTCCATTAGCCGACGTTTCAAAGAGTTCCATTGGTGGATGCTGTTTCGTTAGAAGTATCAACTGCTGTCTGGCTAACGGCAGAAACGACTCCACCTGCCAATGCTACATATCCTGCTGCGGCTATCAAACCGGCAGGAAGTGCTATCGGGGAAGCTAAAATGGCTCCGCCAATCGCTGCCAAGGCCAGACCGATGGTCCGTAAAGTTTTGAAAAATGAAGGAGTTGGAGCTTTTACCCGCTGAACAACACTCATGTTGTTTGGATTAATCGTTGTTTGATTGTTCTCTGTTGCCATAAATCTTGAATTAAATTGTGACTTTTAATGCTGCTTCTCTAAGAATTAAAGCCCCTCTCCTTGCGGAGAGGGGTTCGGGTGAGGTCTACTCAACTGCAACAATCGCCAACACGTTGTACGAGTTGTTATTCAGAGAATAATCAGCATTGTTCACTTCCTGAACAAAGTCAATCGAAAGCAGAATAAAGTGAGTACCTTCAACAGTGGGAACAGTAGCCGGTTTCAAAGATACAGCCTGAGCAGCTGCATTAATTGCCAGTCGAACCGGAGCAGAAACAATCATTTCTGATTCACCGGTCAAAAAATTGATACTGGCAAATCCACTTTTCAAAATAATATGCGATGCCCCACCAGGCAGGTTAATATCATTTTGAGGACTCAGCCCTGCAATTTTAATTTCACCAGTTTCCGTGTCCACGTCAAACGGTTTGTACATTACAGCTCCAAGAACTGCATTCACATTGAAGTTAAACCCAAGCAACAGTGCTTTGGCTTCGTCCTTAGCCATCCCTTCTCCAACATGGCGTTCACCCCTGGCGTTTGCCTCATCCATGTTTTTGATTTGCGCCATGATTTGCGTCAAACGTGAAGTTACACGTCCGTCCGATGCATCTTTGCCTAATGCCCGGACTGAATCACGTAATAACTTACCTGAAGAGGCTGAATTGCCAAACTCAGCACCATTCTCACGGGTTCGTGCAAATCCCGGATCATTGGCGATTCGGGAAGCGTCCACACCACCCTTTTCGCGTGCAAGATACCCATCTTTCGACTTGTAGAATGAAATTCCACCAATGGTACCACGCAATTTTAGAATACTTTTTTGTTGTGCCATAAAATTAAATTTAAAAATTATACGGACAAAAGTATATTCTCTAAAACCTATCCTGAACACAGGCACTTCCGGCAATGTACATATCTGCCGTTATTGCCAGAAAAGGCTTTAATAATCACATTTTTATTTGTAAATTTGCATTGAAAATAATGACATAATGGAAGTCAAACGTATTTGCATATACCCGAAGGATGTGCAACGCATTACAGGCAAAAGCGAACGTTACGGCAGATCGTTGCTTGCACAGATAAAGAATCACTATCAAAAGCAGGAACACCAATTCGTCAGCATAGACGAGTTTTGCCAATACACCGGACTAAAAGCCGAACAGGTACATCCCTTTATTAAAGGATAACAGACAGAAACACCATACCAAAAGTTAGTTATCTTCCTACATATTATATTTAAACCACACTAAAAAACAGTCTGCAATCCTTTGTAACATCTTGGAAATTTTGTACTTTTGTAGTACACGATTTTCAAATCTTTGAACTATTCTTTTGATAGTAGATAATTTGAGGGTGAAAAATCGGGTACCCAAATGATTTTGCACATATAACTCATTGAAATATAGCTGTGAAAACTGAGAATACAACTCCCTCCAGCTCCACAAAAAAACGTTTAACAGCAAGTACTGTTAAACGTTTATTTTTGAATACAAATTAAGATTCGAGACCCGCCGTGTTAAAAACAGATAATGTATTGACTAACCAACCGTTACATTAGCAGAAATGCATAAAAATAATCTATCTTTGTGTTCGAATTTTCAACTTTAAGATTAATAATAAATAAAAATGAAACGCACTCTGAGTATCTCGCTGATTATCTTAATATTATCATCAATTATCCCATTAGTAGCACAAAACAAAAAAACAATAGCGAATAAAAAAACTCCAGTTTCGCTCGACTCACTTGTCTTTAAAAAACTAACCAACCGACTGGAAGTCGGATACAACAATCCGGCTCAATATGCTGCAGACAAAAGCTCTACTTATTTCAACGGTCTGAAGGTAGGTCTGACAACTGAATACCCATTAAAAAACAATTTAAGCCTGCTTGCCGGAGTCCTGTATAATTTGGTTTATTCTGATAAACAGCAGAAATTTCCCAACTCAACATCGGCTGAAAATTTGAGTTATGGACACTACATTAACGTTCCCGTTCACCTTATTTACAATCTACCTATTTCAAACGATTTGAAGTTCAATGCGTTTGCCGGCCCAACTTTAAACTTTGGTATTTCGCAAACTCAGGGAATTATTTCAACTTATAGCGTCATATCGACAACCTACACACCTGACATGTACAAATCAAATCTGAATCAACTGGATTTACAACTTGGTTTGGGTCTTGGTGTTCAATGGAAAAAATACCAACTAAAAGGTGGGTATGATTGGGGCTTGATAAATATCAGCAAATCTGCTTCAATTGGTAACTTATATCAGAAAGGTTGGTATGTTTCACTTTCGGTAACGCTGTAAAACGCTGCAGTCATTAAAACCATGCAACTTTATTCTGTTTTTCAGAAACATCCGTTGATTTGTACAGATAGCAGGAATTGTCCAGTCGGATCAATCTTTTTCGCACTAAAAGGCGAAAACTTCAACGCAAATGCATTTGCTCTTTCGGCATTAGAGAAAGGTTGTGCTTATGCTGTGGTTGATGAAGCAGAATATGCTATTGATGATCGGTTTATTCTGGTTGAGAATGTTCTGAAAAGTCTTCAGGAATTGGCTACATATCATCGTAAACAACTTGGCACAATAATAATTGGCATTACCGGGACAAACGGCAAAACCACAACAAAAGAATTAATAGCTTCGGTTTTGAGTGAAAAATTCAATATTCTTTTCACACAAGGCAACCTGAATAATCATATTGGAGTTCCACTCACATTGCTGAAACTCAAACCTGAACATGAACTGGCAGTTGTGGAAATGGGTGCTAACCACCCGGGTGATATAAAAGAACTGGCAGAAATTGCTCTGCCCGATTACGGAATTATTACGAATGTCGGTAAAGCTCATCTGGAAGGTTTCGGATCGTTCGAAGGTGTAATGAAAACAAAAGCTGAGTTGTATGATTTCATTTATCAGTCAGGAAAAAATATTTTTCTTAATGCCGATAATCCATATTTGTTGGAAATGGCACGAAATTCGCTGATATTTGAAAAGATGATTCCGGTTACCTATTCGCTTGATACAAAAGCTTTAAATGTTTCGTCAAACGGGAAAATTACAGACTGTTCACCTTTTCTGGAAATGAATTGCAAAACCAGTGCTGAAAATTTCACAATAAAAACACAGTTGATTGGCTCTTATAATGCTGAGAACGTGTTGGCTGCAGTTACTATCGGACATTTTTTCGGAATGACAGACGCACAAATAAAAGCCGGTCTTGTAAAATATACTCCAACCAATAATCGGTCGCAACTCACATTAACTGAACGAAATGAATTGGTTGTGGATGCTTACAATGCTAACCCAACGAGCATGCAAGCTGCAATTTTGAATTTTGCGCAAATGAATGTGGAAGCTAAAACCCTGATTTTGGGTGATATGCTTGAATTGGGAGAACAAAGTGAAGCAGAACATCAAAGTGTGGTGGATTTACTCCAACAAAATGGGTTCTCAACCGTTTTACTTGTTGGTAAGGACTTTATGAAAACTGCAAATAAATACACTTGCTTTGAAAAAGTGGAAGATTTGGCAGAATGGTTAGAAGATCATCCGATTAAGAATCAGATAATTTTAATAAAAGGTTCTCGGGGCATCAAACTGGAAAAGGTATTATCAAAACTATAAAATAGATTAGTTGTTTTTTAGAAGTATGGATCAGGTAAAAAAACGAAATTTCATAATTATTACCGCTGTATCAGTTGTTGTTGTGATACTCGGATTTTCTGCTTTTTATTTCATGTATAAAGCTCGTCAGTCGGAAGCAGATATGGCAGAAATGACACAAATGATGAATTTTGAGAAAGAACAGGTTCAGAAAGAATTTGCCAATATGAATCAGGAATTTGAAGGTTATACCTCCAATATAAAAAATGACTCATTAGTGAAATTACTTCAGGATCAGAAATCTAAAGTTCAG
>CAIQOG010000134.1 GCA_903873355.1 uncultured Bacteroidales bacterium | reverse complement strand
AATTCCACAAGTTGATGTATTTACCGACAACGGTTACACCAAGGAAGAAATGAAAATGTATCACGAAACCCGCAAAATTATGCATTCCGATGTGGAAGTAAGCGCTTTGTGTGTTCGTGTTCCTGCATTGCGTGCTCACTCAGAAAGCGTTTGGTTGGAAACTGAGCGTCCGGTAAGTGTCGAAGAAGCCCGTGCTGCTTTTGCTGTTGCTCCGGGTATTGAAATGATTGACAATCCCGCTGAAAAGAAATACCCAATGCCATTGTTCCTGTCAGGAAAAGATCCTGTACATATAGGACGTTTGCGTAAAGACATTTCGAATCCTAACGGACTGACATTCTGGTGTGTAAGCGATCAAATCAAAAAAGGTGCTGCGCTTAATGCTGTTCAGATTGCAGAATATCTTATTGCAGAAGGTGATATTAAGTAATTGATTATTCGTTCATTTAAAAGCCCTGATTTCGATTTGAAATCAGGGCTTAATATTAAAATAGTAAATGGCAAATGACTAAATAGTAAATATGTTAGATGGTTTTAGTAACCTTCTCTGTCAGTACCATAAAATAACGGGCAAAATTCTCATCCTTCATGTGCTCTATCAATTCTTTTTGCCAAACTTTAGCTTCTTCCGATAATGCTACCAATTTCTTATTATTTTCAATATGTTCACGATCGGTAACCTGAAACTTAGCCATAGCGTGAAACTCTTTCAGCCATTTTTCATATTTTTTGGCAAACACACCTTGCTCCTTAGTAAGCGTAAAACTATCCTTCTTCTCGGTAATTAATTCAGCAACACCATTTACACCAGTAGCAGAAAGTGCTGCACCGCCTGCAATAAGTCCTAACTTCTTTAGAAAATCCCGTCTGTTCGATTCGTATCCGTCCATAAAATTGTGTTTTGATTTAATTTATTTATAACCTCAAATTAGAGATTTTGTTCAATCACGGCATAAAATTTTGTTATCCTACAATCTGTATCTTTATATAGCGGATTTCATCACTTTAGGATTTGTATTTTTTTCCATTTACTCCAATATTCTTTTAAAAAACCCTGTTTCAAATGATATATTGTAATTACATTTACTAATTATAAACTAAACAAATTAGTACTAATGATAAATTCAGTTCAATTTTATAACTTTGCAGTCCAAAACATTAGCAATAAAGTATCTGTTATTAGAATCAGTTTACTTATAAATGCTAAATTGTTAATAAGTAAATATAAAAATGGATTTCAAATACGATATAATTGTGATCGGTGCCGGTCATGCCGGCAATGAAGCAGCATGTGCTGCCGCCAATATGGGTTCAAAGACCTTGCTCATCACTATGGACATGAATAAAATTGGTCAGATGAGTTGTAACCCAGCTGTTGGTGGTATTGCCAAAGGTCAGATTGTGCGCGAAATTGATGCACTTGGTGGCCAGATGGGTATTATTACTGACCGCTCTGCCATACAGTTTCGCATGCTTAACCGCTCTAAAGGCCCTGCAATGTGGAGTCCACGCTCCCAAAGTGACCGACTGGAATTTATCAAACAGTGGGTACATACCGTATCGAACACACCCAATCTCTATATCTGGCAGGATACTGTCAAACAACTTACTTTCAAAAACGGAGCAGTAACCGGAGTCATCACAGCTCTTGGAGTTGAAATGATAGCCAAATCAGTCGTCCTCACCGCAGGAACATTCCTTGGAGGACTTATGCATTTCGGTAAAAATCAATTAAGCGGTGGTCGTGTTTCAGAACCTGCATCGTTTGGCATTACCGAACAGCTAAAATCTATCGGTTTCATCTCAGATAGAATGAAAACGGGTACTCCATGCCGGATAGATGGTCGTACCATTGATTTCACAAAAATGTCCGAGCAAATCGGAGAAAATGACTTTCATAAATTCTCATTTCTGGAAGATGCCAAACGGGAACTAACACAACGTAGTTGCTGGATAACTTATACCAATGAAACAACTCATGAAGAATTGCGGAAAGGATTATCAGATTCTCCTCTTTACAACGGACAAATCCAGAGTATAGGCCCGCGTTATTGCCCCAGTATAGAAACAAAAATAATCACTTTTGCCGATAAACTTTCGCACCAGTTATTCCTTGAACCCGAAGGAGTCGACTCGCAGGAATACTATTTGAATGGTTTTTCGTCCTCGCTCCCACTGCAGGTTCAGATTGATGCTATTCATACCGTTACCGGGTTGGAAAACGCACAGCTTTATCGCCCGGGTTATGCCATTGAATATGATTTCTTCGATCCTACTCAATTAAAACACACACTTGAGACAAAGAAAATTAAAAACCTTTTCTTTGCCGGACAGATAAACGGAACCACCGGATATGAAGAAGCTGGTGGACAAGGATTGATTGCCGGAATAAATGCCCATATTAATTGTCACGGAGGGAATGAATTTACCCTCGCCCGGAATGAAGCTTATATTGGCGTTTTGATTGACGACCTCGTAACAAAAGGAGTTGATGAACCATATCGCATGTTTACATCCCGTGCCGAATATCGACTTATTCTCCGACAGGATGATGCAGATATGCGCCTGACTGAAAAAGGATATGCTATTGGTTTAGCTACTCAAAACCGCCACAATCAGTTGCAGACAAAAAAAGAAGCACAGGCTATTTTGACTGATTTCATCAAAAACGAATCAATCAAACCTGCTGCAATCAATGATTTTCTGGCTGCAAATGATTCTTCCGAATTAAAACATGGCTGCAAATTGAGTGATTTGGTATTACGTCCTCAGCTTGGAATTGAAATGCTCGCTGAGGCTGTTCCTGCTCTGAAGATTAAAATCAATGAAATTGGCAACCGAAAAGAAGAAATAATCGAAGCTACAGAAGTGCTTTTAAAGTACGAAGGCTATATTGAACGGGAAAAATTAATCGCTGAAAAGCTTCAACGGTTAGAACACATCAACATTCGTGGACGTATTGACTACAACAGTATTCAATCCTTATCCACCGAAGCGCGTCAAAAACTGACAAAGATAGATCCCGAAAACATTGGGCAGGCAAGCCGCATTCCGGGTATTTCGCCCAGCGATGTAAATATATTGTTGGTGTTATTAGGGAGATAGAGATGCCCGCTAACCCATAAAGGGGAATAAGAATGTTCCACGTGAAACAATACAACAAAACAATACTTGTTCCACGTGGAACAAAACTAAAAAACAAATCTATTATTCCCCTTTAGGGGTTAGGGGTTATGAAAACTTCAAACACATTAAAAGAACAGGTAAATGCGCTGCCGGACAAACCGGGGGTTTACCAGTACTATAATGTAAACGATGAAATAATTTATGTAGGTAAAGCCAAGAATCTGAAGAAACGGGTTAGCTCCTATTTCAACAAGTTACATGATTCGGGCAAAACCAATGTGTTGGTAAAAAACATTGCAACTTTAAAGTACATAGTTGTTGAAACTGAAGAAGATGCCCTCCTACTCGAAAACAATCTGATTAAACAATATCAGCCGCGATATAATGTATTAATGAAGGATGGCAAAACGTATCCGAGTATTTGTATTACCAACGAACCTTTTCCCCGAATTTTCAAAACAAGGAATATATTTAAAAACGGATCGCAGTACTTTGGTCCGTACAGTTCCAACTATACCATCAATTCTATTTTAGAAATAGTGCATGAATTATTTCCACTTCGTACGTGCAGGTTACCACTAACAAAAGAAAATATAGAAGCCGGAAAGTTTAAAGTTTGTCTGCAATATCATATCCATAAATGCAAAGGTGCCTGTGAAGGAAAAGAAACCGAAGCGGAATATAAACAAACCATAGAGCAGGTTCGTCAGATAATACGGGGTGATGCAAATGAAATTAGCAAATTATTATTAGACCAAATGCAAAAGCTGGCAAAGGAATATAAATTTGAAGAAGCCCATCTGTTGAAATTAAAATACGATTTGATTGAAAGCTATAAATCGAAATCTATTATTGCCAATACAGTGGTTGAAAATACGGACGTGTTTGCGTACGATGAAAATGAAAATTCAGCTTTTGTGAATATATTGCGCATTTCGAAAGGTTGTGTTATTCAGGGCTATACCATTGAATATAAAAAACGCATGGATGAAGACAAAGCAGACCTGCTTTCGATGGCTATAGTTGAACTTCGTGAACGCCTGCAAAGTAATTCGAAGGAAATTGTTGTACCGTTTGAGATAAATTACCATTTGAAGGATGCAACAGTAGTTATTCCACAACGTGGCGACCGTAAAAAACTCTTAGAGCTTGCTATACAGAATGTTAGACAATATAAACTGGATAAACTGAAGCAGGAAGAAAAACTTAATCCGGATCAGCGAGCCATGCAAATGATGAAAAGCATTCAAGAGTTGTTGCACATGGACAAACCGCCATTAACCATTGAGTGTTTTGACAATTCCAACATATCAGGTACCGATGCAGTAGCAGCTTGTGTGGTATTCAAAAAGGGAAAGCGATCCAAAAAAGATTATCGAAAGTATAATATCAAGACTGTTGTTGGTCCTGATGATTATGCTTCCATGAAAGAAGTAGTGAGGCGGCGTTACAGTCGTATATTAAATGAAGAGTCAACTCTGCCGGATTTGATAATA
This sequence comes from uncultured Bacteroidales bacterium, assembly GCA_903873355.1. The sequence goes on along the minus strand of CAIQOG010000134.1, from coordinate 1,317 downwards.
GTCGATGGCGGAGTTGGACAAATGGAAGTTATCCGGCAAGTGATTGAAGAAGAACTTCAGATTAACATTCCAATTGCCGGGCTAGCAAAAGACAGTAAGCATCATACACGCGAATTATTATTCGGATTTCCTCCAAAAGAAATTGGGTTGAAAATTAACGACCCATTGTTTAAGTTGCTGGCTTCGATGCAGGACGAAGTTCACCGATTTGCTATCTCCTTTCATCGGGACAGGAGAAGCAAGACACAAGTGGCTTCGGAACTCGATACAATACCCGGAATTGGAGAAAAAACAAAAAATGACCTTATTAAATATTTCAAGAGCGTAAAACGAATTAGAAGTGCTGAATTAAGCGACCTTGTTGAAGTTGTTGGAAGTAGCAGAGCATCAACTATTTACAACTATTTTAAAGGTGATTTGAAGGCCTGAGATTTGAGTATTTATTTTTTGCCGTATCTTTGCACACAAATACAGTTCCCCAAACAGCTCAAAATTCGAACTTAAAATTTAGTAATAGAAATTATTTATGAGATTGGAAATAGAATCACTAAAAACTATAAATCGAACTGCCCAACAATTTATTGATCAAATTGGTGACCGAACTGTTTTTGCGTTCAACGGAAAAATGGGTGCAGGTAAAACTACCTTCATAAAATCAATTTGTGAAATGATGGGTGTGAAAGAAACTGTTAATTCTCCCACCTTTTCAATAGTTAATGAATATGAAGCAGCCGATGGTCGGATTATTTATCATTTCGATTGTTACCGGATTACGAAAATTCAGGAAGCACTTGATTTAGGAGCTGAAGAATATTTGTACAGCGGGAATCTATGTTTTATTGAATGGTCGGAAAATATAGCCCCTATCCTACCCGACTCATTGGTAAATGTGGATATTGAAGAAGTGGAAAACGGGAGAAGACAAATTGTTATTCATTGATATTTGCCTTCGGCGTTATTAGTGCTTTTTTGCTTCGTGTAAAAAAATCACAGCGTACTAATTATAAATGATTTAAATGAAACAGAAAAAGAAGAACTCCGTAATGGAACAGGTAAAAGCGGCACGAAAGCAGAGCCGCGAAGAAGAAATTCAGACACATGGGAAATCGATTAATTATCGAAAGGTTATGGCAAGCAAGAAGCAATATAACCGCAAAAAAAATAAGGCAGACGATGAGGTTCTGCCTTATTTTTTTAAATATGAATTGGGATAAATCTATAAATTCTGAAGAATTACCAGTGTATCAGAGGCAATCATGAATTCTTCATCAGTCGGAATAACCACTACTTTTACTTTGGAACTTTTCGTACTTATTT
>CAIQOG010000133.1 GCA_903873355.1 uncultured Bacteroidales bacterium | reverse complement strand
GTATTCCTGTTTTGCTGAACTCCTAATCCATAACCTACCTGAGCCCAACCTCCGCGAAGCTTAAGGAATGAAACCCATTCCGGTAAGTTCACAGTTTCAGAAACCAGCCAGCTCAATGACGTTGAAGGATAAAAATGCTGCTGAATTTCAGATTGCGTAATACCTGACCAGTCATTACGGCCTGTTACATCAAGGAAAAGAGCTTTGTTGTATCCAATAGATGCAGTTCCATAGATACTCTGATATTTGCTGGTTCCGAAACCACCATACGAAATTCCATTGAGTGCACTTGTGTTTAGAGCTCCTAAACGGAAATCATTAGGTTTCAATAGGTTTACACCGTCGAAATACCATCCTGTACCATTTGTAAATCTAAAGTTATAACCGGCATTACCCTTAACATCAAATTTACCAAATTTCTTGCTGTACGACAAGATGAAGTCAGTGTTAATACGTTGATCCTGATTATTTGAAGCTTCTAATTCTCCTTTTCTTGCTTTGCTGTTATCGTAAGGCAATCTCTTTTCAAACATAAGACCATTCAAATCACCACCGGTACGAACCATGAAATTTAAGTCTTTCGACATCTGATAATTAAGTTCGAATTTCGCAAACAACTCATTCATAGTGAATTCGCGAATATCATTTTGAGTAACAAAGTATGGATTGTTATAATCCACGATATCGCCACCATCCACACGATTCATATTACCATCATCAGGAATAGTCCAGGGAGAATTTTGATATCTACCTTCATAACCTTTTATCCAGGTTCCTGATTTTTTAAGTGTACTTATCGGCACCATATTTGGAGACATGGCGTATAATTGCTCCATTACACCTGATTGAGAATCCCGGCCAGCTTCAACAGATTTGTTCGGGGTATAACTACGCATGTAAGAGAATGAAGAACTAATTGTAAACTTATCCGTAATTTTATAGGTTCCGGAGAAAGCTACCGTATTACGTGTAGTAGCATTATTAGGAATAACATTCGCATTTTTAAGGTTTGTGAAAGACAATCTGTAGTTTCCCTTATCGTAATTTCCTGTTACACTCGCTGTGTTAGTCAAGGTAGTTCCGGTATTCATGAATTCCTTGATACGGTCTTCGCTTGTTTGTTTTACGAGAGGACCGTTGTAATATTTCTGGTTAACCATATCCCACTGCAAGTAATCCTTTGCTGCTTCAGGGCTGCCAGCAAGGGCACCCCAGTTACCAATAGCTTCAATGTAAAAATTATCACTGCCATAACGGTCACCCTGAAAATAATCATGCTGAACAGGAAGTGTCTTATAAATATTGTCAAAAACCAATGATGAAGTTACACTTACACCAATACCTTTTGCACCCTTTGCGCCTGTTTTTGTAGTAATCAAGATAACCCCGTTACCCGCTTCTGAACCATAGAGTGCACCTGCACTGGCACCTTTTAGGACGGTGATAGTCTCGATATCACTTGGATTTAGTTGTGAAAGCTTATTCCCAACATCAACGCTACCCATTTTTGTTAGTGAACCTGAACCAACAGGAATACCATCGATAACATAAAGTGGCTGAGAAACATTGGATTCATTTCCATTCATTACTCCAGACAAAGAGGAGGCACCACGAATTGTTACATAAGCTGATGATGTTGGATCCGGACTTAAACTAACGATGTTGACACCTGTTACTTTTCCATCCAACGATTTTAATACGTTTACAGTTCCAGCCTGGTCTAGCTTATCGCTTCCAACACTCGAAACGGAATAGCCCAGTGATTTCTTATCCCGGGAAATTCCAAGAGCGGTAACGACTACCTCGTCAACAGCAACGGATGATGACACAAGCACAACGTTAACAGTTGATTTACCATTAACTGCAATCGCCTGAGTTTCCATCCCCACAAAGGATATCACCAAAGTAGATTGGGCATCTGGCACGGTAATGTTGTACTGACCATCGACGTTGGTTACAACACCATTGGTTGTTCCTTTGACCACGACAGTCGTTCCCGGAAGTACTTCTCCGGAAGAACTCTTAACAACACCACTCACTTTAACCTGGGCAAATGCGGTACTTGTAAAAAGAACACACATCCCGAGTAGGAGCATTTGAAAGATTTTTCTTTTCATAGTTAAATTAATTTATTTATAAATATAAAACATACACTAAAACAAACCTTCGTTATGAAAATTTGCCTATGAGTAACATCTAACACAAAGATTTCAAAAAAAAAACAGATCATTTATGTGGAATATTACTCATTTTACATCAAATATTAACATTCTACGTTAAATATTAACATTTGTTTTAATTACAAATCGGAAGTGCTATTTTTGGGAAGTAAAATTCTTATGCTAATGATGTATAAATTTAAATTATTAGCAATCAGATTAAAGCGACCAAAATTAGAATCAATTACTAAAAAATTATTATATCGCAATGATTTGAATTGTTAGTTTTCCAAGATTTACAACTTCATCGAAATAGTTAATAAACCGTTTTTTTAGTGGAATTAGTTAGTTCTGCAAAGCGAAGATTTTTGAACGTAAGGATTCAGGCAATCTAAAGCTGGGGTGATAAGGGTATGCCTTGAATGGAAGAAGTATCGTGATTTCTACCAAAAAATTAGGAATGAACGAATTAATCAGTGGTCCATTTAAATCATATAGACTCGGATCATCAAAAAAGGGGTGCTTCTCATAAAATCAGAAGCACCCCTTTGAGTGTTAAATTGAAAATCGCTATTGCAGCAGCCACATTTTAGAAAACTGGTCGTCAACTGCAGGGACTAAAGTGGCAACACCTTTATTATAAGCTCCAACATTTTGGCCCGGTTCATTACCTGGATATCTATAGCGTAATGGGAATTGCAAGTTTGCCAAATTGCCATTACTAAAGATATTTGGGAGTAGTGTTCTTCTGAGATTTAAATAGGCTTCAGAAGCCACCGAAAAGAGTGCAATCCATTTCTGTTCTGCAATCTTAGCAAGCTTCCCCGCATTATCAGCAGGCAAGGCAATAGTTAGCTGAGCTAAATAGTTGGCAATATCGGTGGACCCAACACCCCAGCGTTGCATTGAAGCTGTAATACCGGCACGGTAGTAGGTGTCTGCATTTCCGGAAATATATCCTTTAGCAGCAGCTTCAGCGAGATTAAAGTTCACTTCATCCTTATTCATAAGTTGAGCCCTGATTAACGGATGAGCATTTTGTTGAAATAATTTAGAATATTTTGAAACCTTAAAATTACCAACTACACCACCTGCACCTACGTCATAATGACCATTCCCATTCTTCCAATCACCCAACATCCCCGCTATAAATCCAACATAAATTTTGTCTTTATCCAGTATATTAGGAACCTGATCTGATATTAGCGAATTAGTCAAATCTATATATTCCCAAACGGAAGTATAGGTAAATCCATTTGAATCGGTTGTAACAACAGAAGTGCCGTTCTTTGCAGGATCAGTAGTCCAGGGTTTTTCAACTGGAGCAAACCAAACAGGAGCTCTTGGATCGTGATATACGGCAAGGATATCTACCAAAGTTTTGCTTGGCCTCCTTCTATCAAATTCCTGACTGGGAACGCCCCAGTTATTTGGACCACCAACCCATGAATTGGCTGAATTCGTTCCAACATAGGCAATCGAGGCATTTTGATCTGAAGCCTCTGATAATAAAGGGAGTACCGCGGCAGCTGAAATCTTTGCCGCAGCATCCGATATTTTTGCCGATTCATGTATTAATAAGCGTAGCCTTAATGAATTACAAAACTTTAGCCACTGTGATTTATCACCTCCAAACATCAGATCATAAGTAGGGCTAATCGGCTCTGTCCCTGATGAAATATTGGCGCCCGCCTCATCCAACTCTTTTAACAGACCCGTATAAATGTCGGCTTGTTTATCATATTCAGGGTAAAGAATGCCTTCACGCCCCTTTAAAGCCTGACTGTAGTAAACATCGCCATAGAAATCGGTCATAAAAGAGAACAGCAACACTCTAAAGGTTGTGAAAATTCCCACATACGTTTTTGAACCCCGACTATCAGCTAGTTTAATGGACGCATCGATAAATTTTAAAATATCCATCGCACTATACATATCCGTTGGAAGTTGCTTAAATCCCTGGTAGGTATTGTCACCACCCTGAAAATTTCGTTCCGTATATTGCACTGCACCCGGAAGCATCGTAGAACCCCAATTCATATTCTGGTAAAAGAGGGTTGTCTTGGTAAGAATTGAGGAAAGCAGGTAAGGGTCATTGAGCGATTCAACAGCATTTTTTTGCTGAAGTGCATCATATTGTCGCAAATCATCTTTATTACAGGAGATAACACCTATAAATAAAAGCGTTGCGAATGTTTTTGTCAGATATGATTTCATATTTTTCTATTTTTAATGGAAAGAGAATGATTAAAAATCAAAAGCAAGTTTAAATCCAAGAGAGCGCACGCTAGGTAATGTTCCCCTCAGTACACCTTGATTAACTCCGACACCTGTAAAAGCTGTCTCAGGGTCTTCGTTGCGTCCGGAAGCATTCCACTGGAAAACATTTCTGCCTATGAGTGAAATATTCACGTTATTCATCTTTAGTTTACTCGTCACTGAATTGGGGATTGAGTAGGTTAATGAAACCTCTCTTAATTTAAAGTTGGTTGCATCATAAGTCCTTGTCGCAGCAAAATCCCAGATACAATCGCCATAACTGTTATATGGAAAATTATAAAGAGTATTATTTGCATCCGCACCATTCACAATATAGTCTGCATCAGCAGGGATATCTCCTTCAAAGTCAGGTCGAACAAATACTCCCTTTGCATAACTCGCGTCAGCAACAAGGTCGGTACGCTGATCATCATTCCATGAATTTATTGATTCGTAGCTACTCGATCCAGCGGCAGGCCACGGATGACCTCCATATGCAGCTGTTCGACCACCACTCCAATAAGGGTTATTGGGCCCCGAGCCTAAGGTAGTAACAGCTTTACCATTTGACTCCATATATTGCTGATTTACGGAGACATACTTTCCACCCATCCGCAATGCGCCAACCAAATTCAACGAAATTCGTTTAAACCTCAAGGTAGTATTAAAGCCCATGATATACTTTGGATTATAATTACCCAATTTCGTGCGATCTTTTTCGTTCGATGATTTTTGAAATTCACCACCTTCGTTATCCAGCAAATACATCCCCGCATATTTGCCCGTTTTAACCTTCTTAATAGGATTTTCCTCATAAATATTACCGATCTCTTCCCCAACGGCAATTTTAACTTTTGTTTTACCATCGTAAGGGGCAAAGATATATCCCGCAGGAGCGAACTGAGAAGAAAGCCTTTGAATATGAGCTATATAATGCGTAAAAGTAGTTGTGAAATCCC
>CAIQOG010000132.1 GCA_903873355.1 uncultured Bacteroidales bacterium | reverse complement strand
TTAAAGTTTCTGATAATGTATTATCAATATTGCCGGTAACTACTTCTACATTATTGATTTGCAGTTTATTTAAATTTTCAACAGCAAGTTTAGCTATTTCGGTGCTTCCTTCAAGAGTTACACAATTAATATTACTTGAACAGGAAGCCATATATGCGGTAGTTAAACCTAATGACGTTCCCAACTCAAGAACATTTTGTGCTTTGCAAAAATTTATAATTTTAAATAACATTTGACCATATCTGGCCTGTTTCAATGATTGATTAGTTATTTCTGACACTTTCCGTTCCCGACTTTGTCCTGTACCAAAATCTTCAACCCATATTATCCGGTCATCTTGTTTCAGGCTTTCCCTTAAGTTCTCAATTTCAGAGAAAATATAATACTGACTTTTATCATAAATTACAAATTGTGCAAGTTGAAATAAATAGGGTGAATGAATACCATGTCCCTTCGTATTTCGGGCAGTCAGAACATGCTGAAAAAACTTGTATAAAAACCTGATTTTTCTCATAAAGTTACAAATATAGCAAAAAAAATTATATTGATTTATATTTTTCTCGCCAAATGCAAAAAATTATGTAAGATTAATTGTGGTTAAAATTCAGAGGAGGTAGATGTAATGAAAAACAGGGATTAATACATAAAAAAACGTGGGACTTTTCACAAAGTCCCACGCCGTAATAGGTATTAGTTTTTTTAAGGTATAAAAAAGATTGTGTTGTTTAGTTAACCATGCAAATAAACGGGTTAAAATGGAGTTGCACAAGACCAAAAACATGTTTTACAACCATCTTTTTGTCATTTTATGTTGATTTTATGTGACAAATCTGAATTTATATTCATATTAATTTCAGATTATCAGATACTTATGAATTTTTACCGAACAAAAGTAAAGAAATGTTATATTTATCGACTTCAGCCTTTATTTAACAGTACATTTTTCAAACCACCCGAAACATCTGCAAAGCTAAAAAATTTTCATAAAATTCAATTCATCATAAGAATTTATTTTCTATCGGTTAATATTCGACTAGTCCAATTGTATAGAATTCAGCATATTTCAGTATCTTTGCAACTTAAAATGTGTATTTATGAGGAAGATTTTTCTGCTTTTCTTGCCAATGCTAATTTGTACATCTTGCACACAAACAACCAGAAGTGAGAAGAATAAAGAAAAAGAAATTGTAGTTCCGACTTTTAATTCGGACTCTGCATATATATTTACTGCCCGACAGGTTGAGTTTGGAGCGCGTGTACCGAATACTAAAGCTCACGATATTTGTGCAGCTTATTTATCTGGAGAATTGAAACGTTTTGGTGCTGAAGTCGTTGAGCAAAAAGCGAATTTAACGGCTTTTGATGGCACAATATTGAAATCGGTAAATATCATAGGTTCATTCAATTCAAAAGCTGAAGCACGAATTCTGCTTATGTCACATTGGGATTCGCGTCCGTGGGCAGACCATGACCCTGACCCTGCAATGCGTAAAAAACCCGTTATGGCTGCCAATGATGGTGCGAGTGGAGTGGGAATTTTACTTGAAATGGCGAGATTAATGGCCAAAGCTAAACCTACAGTTGGTGTGGATATTTTCTTTTGTGATTCGGAAGATTACGGACAGCCTGAAAACGAAAGCGGTGGCAGTAGCGAAAATTCCTGGTGTCTGGGAACTCAGTATTGGGCTCATTCTCCGCACGTGGCAGGTTATACTGCTCGTTTTGGTATTTTACTGGACATGGTTGGAGCTTCTCAGGCAACTTTTTATCGCGAACAGGCTTCGGTGTATTATGCCGCAAATGTTGTTGAAAAGGTCTGGTCGACGGCTCAAAGTCAGGGCTTTGGGCAGTATTTTAGCAACGAAAAAGGGGGTGCAATTACTGATGATCATATTTTTGTGAATCAAATAACAGGAATTCCAACCATTGATATTATTCAATACGACTCTAAAACCGGTGGTTTTGGTTCATATTGGCACACAACCCATGATACTATGGATAAAGTGGATAAGGCTACACTAAATGCGGTGGGTACAACACTAATGCATGTGGTTTACAATGAAAAATAGTTTTCAATTAATCAATTTCCAATTCTTAATTTTGAATTATTAATTATTAATTATAAATCATCAATAGTTCGTTAATCTTTCATTCACATTAAGCGGCTATAGTGCCGTATAATAGTAGCTCTTTGACATTTTGGCTATTTTTGAGTAAGTATGGTTTAATGGCAAACATCTCAATAAATCTTTCCAGC
>CAIQOG010000131.1 GCA_903873355.1 uncultured Bacteroidales bacterium | reverse complement strand
GAAATACTATTGAATCAACCGGATGTTGACTTACGAAGAAGGGGTTATATCCATTTGTACGGTGTGGCTCAGTATTGTAGTATTTTAGCTATTAAAAGAAGGTTAGATATAGAATTATGTACTATCATAGGGATGTTACACGATATTTACACCTACAAATACGGTTATGTCAAAGATCACGCTTTACTCGGTGTGCCTGAAGCTGAAAAAATATTGCGTGAGCTGAATCTTTTTACTGAGGAAGAAATGAGTATTGTAAAGTATGCAATAGCCTATCACAGCGATAAAAAAATAAAACATGATGAATACAGTGAATTGCTAAAAGATGCCGACCTTCTTCAAAACTCACTTTATAATACCTCGTTTGAAATCAAACATGTTAAAAGATTAAAGAAAGTCTTTAAAAACTTCGGTATTAAGATGAAGTTGAAAAAAGTGAAGGAAAAGAAGCAAAAACAATAATAACAAAACGTCTGTATTTCTAAAAAAACATTAAGGTTGACGCCGATGAAATCAATTATTGAGAACTACAACTTGCTTGTCATTAAATTTCAGGAAATGGAGAAAGATACTACTCCCGATGAGATTCATGATAAAAGGGTAATTCTAAGACGTATTTTTCCTATTCTGACCGCTTTCGAAATTAATCCTTCGAAAGTGAAAAATGGAGAAAAAGCGTTTAAATTATTTGGCAAACTACGTGATATTCAGATACAGATAGAGAAATTAGAAAACCCGGAACAATATCCGCAACTAATTGAATACCTTGAGTTTTTGAAGAAAAAGGAAGTCAAATTAAAAGAGAAAGTAAGTAAATTCTCTAAAAAGAAAGAGTTGAAATTCCCTAAAATAAAGAAAAAGAAAAAAGTTGATAGTAAAAAGATTATTTACAAAGCAAATCGGCAGCTGAATATTCTTACAGAAGAGATACAATCTTTATTAAATTTAAATGCAATTGAAATTCATACAATCCGAATCGATTTTAAGAAGTACCGTTATCTTGTGGAGGTACTTAAATATATTGAAAAAATAGATGAGGGGAAACTCGAAGTAATGAAATATTATCAGGATGTTCTGGGTGAGATTCATGATTACGAGGTGCTGATTAAAGGAATAAATAAGTATTACAAAAAAAAGAAATTAGATGAACAGGTAGATGTTGATTTACTTGAAAATGAACAAAACATATTGGAAGAAAAATTTGAAAATGAAGCTGAACAATTTATTGAAGTTTGTAAGGCAGTGATTTGTATAAAGTATGATGTTGTCGATTTAAATAGCGAAACCAGCTCCAAAACAGACCAGAAGCTGACATTGAACGAACCTGAAAAAGAAATCGAAAATGTGGATGTTCAAAAAGAAGAACTTACAAGCCCACCAATTTCTTCAAATAAGAACCCGAAAAAAATATCAGCAGTAGAAACTATATCGAGTGTAGCTAAAACTTAAAACTAAGTTTTTTGATTAAATTTATCTATAATCAACTATTTATACCGACTATTTATGCAACCTGAATTCGAACAAATCATTCAAATTATTGCTGCATTACTGGCCGGTGCCATCTTAGGTCTGGAGCGTGAGTATCACAGCAAACCGGCTGGTTTCAGAACCATGATATTGATATGTGTAAGTTCTTGTTTGTTCAGCATCCTTTCGGTATCGATAGGTAGTGGCGATCGAATTGCATCCAATATTGTGACGGGAATTGGCTTTATTGGTGCCGGAGTGGTATTTAAAGAAGGGGCAACTGTGAAAGGCATTACATCGGCTGCTATCATTTGGATGTCGGCTGCAATAGGGATGAGTATTGGTTTACATCATTATGTATTGTCAGCTGTCGCCCTACTATTGGTATTATTAGTCATGATTGCATTGTCCAAATTTGAAAGGTTATTCGATCAATTGCATCAAATGAAAACTTATGAGATTCATTTTATTTCGACCAATTATTCGATTGAAGAACTCGAAAAAGAAATGAGAATGGCTAATATTGATTTTGTTCGGAATAAAACAGGGAAACAAAACAGTACTGTGAATGTTGAATATGAAATCGAGGTATCCCGAAAGAAAAACAGGGAAATAATTGACAATTTTTTAATCAACAACACGCATATCACTGGATTTGAAGTTTAAATAAACGTTCAAAGTAGAGGATTATGAAGAAAGAAAAATTAGATATCGATAATTTCAAAATCATAGATGGAAACAAGTTTTCATTGACGGATTACCCGACCTTGATTAAGACGAAAAACATTGAGAAAGTTGAAGGTGAATTGTTGATACAGGATGATATACAAGAATTAGCTGCTTTACAAGACGTGTTGTATGCCGAAAACCGTCATGCAGTATTAATCGTTATTCAGGCTATGGATGCTGCCGGAAAAGATGGAACTATCAAACATATTATGTCGGGTGTAAATCCGGCAGGGGTAAAAGTAAGCAGTTTTAAATCGCCTTCAACGAATGAATTGAATCACGATTATTTCTGGCGGCATTATCTGGCATTACCCGGAAAAGGTGACATAGGTATTTTCAACCGTTCGCACTACGAAAATGTGCTGGTTACCAAAGTTCATCCCGAGTTTATTTTGAACGAAAAGCATAGCAAAATTAATTCATTCAAAGATATTGACAAAAGTTTCTGGGATGACCGTTACAAACAGATTTGTCGCTTTGAAAAGAATCTGGCAGAAAATGATACATTGATTCTGAAATTCTTTCTGCATGTGTCAAAAGACGTTCAAAAGAAACGTTTTCTCGACCGGATTGATGATCCGAAAAAGAACTGGAAATTCTCTGCTGCAGATTTAAAGGAACGTGCTTTCTGGGATGACTATCAGTCGGCTTATGAAGATGCTATAAAAAATACAGCTACAAAATCAGCACCCTGGTTTGTCATTCCTGCCGATGAAAAATGGTATACCCGCTATTTGATTGGTAATATTATCTGCTCCGAATTAAAGAAACTCGATTTGTCATATCCTGTAATTTCAGATGCAGAAAGAACTGCTTTACTCAAAGCAAAAGCGGCTTTGCTGAGTGAATAAAAAAAGACTGAACTATAATTTCGAGTTCAGTCTCTTTGAATTTATTTATCCTCCAGTTGATAATGGAGAATTGAACTGATCAGAATTCTTTGTTTCTTCTCATTTTCAAATTGGCACATCTTCAAATTGACTTTTTAATAGTTTTGGTTCTTTTCTTTCCATTTCACATATAGCATGTGAATGATTCCATCAATAAGTCCGATTTTTGGAACAATAAAGTTTTTAGCACCAACACCTTTAGCTACATCAATGTAAATACTTCCGGCAAGAGTTATAATATCTGCCCTATCAGGTTTAAGTTTATATTTTTCAATTAACTCATCTACAGAATATTCTTTTAGTTGGTCATTCAAAGCTTCAAGGGTTACCAGTGAAAGTTTGCGTCCTTTTCGAATCAATGCCAGCGAGTTTAATTTAATGATATTTCCACCGGAAGCAATAATATCATTAATCAAATATTGCTCTTTCAATTCGGCTAAGTCCTTGTGTAAAACATCATATTCTTCTGCGTTTACCTTATTATTTAAAAGTCTAACAGTTCCAATATTGTATGATTTGGATTGTATTAATTCTCCATTTACCAATAAACTTACTTCGGTACTACCACCACCCACATCAACAAAGACATAATTCTGATGTTCGTTTAGGTTGTATGCAAAATGACTTTCGTAAATTATTATTGCCTCTTCATGTCCATCTATTACCTCAACTTTCATGTCTGTCTCTTTCTTTATTTCCTTCACTATATCTTTGGCATTTTTAGCTTCACGCATGGCAGCAGTGGCACAAACCCGATAATCAACAACGTCATATACTTTCATAAGGTGCTTAAAGGCTTTCATAAGGCGAATCAGATTTTTAGACTTACTATCGCTGATTTTGCCATCGACAAACGATTCCTGCCCCAAACGTAACGGTACACGAATCATAAGTGTTTTGCTAAATGATTCTTCTCCGTTATCAGGAGTTATACTCATGATTAAAAGTCGAACAGCATTCGATCCTATGTCTATTGCTGCAAATTGGAGGCTGTTCATAATTTTTGTTTTTTTTGAATATGATTAATTTTTTGAATTATTTTTCTTTTCTAATATATTTGTTTCATAGTTATCATTGTAAAACTGATATATCTCTTCCTGAGACCTGAAAGGGGTATTGTTTTCTGTCGTGTTGATAATATTATTACCCGACCCGTCAACAATTCTGGCTTTTACATTGTCTTTCAATCCATATTCGATAACAGTTTTCAATTGTTTGCGAAACTCAGGATCGTAAACGGGTGTATACACTTCTACCCGATTGTCTAAGTTTCGTTGCATCCAATCTGCTGAACCAATATAATAACGCTCTTCGCCTCCATTTGCAAAAATAAGAACCCTTGAATGTTCCAGATAACGGTCAATTATTCCTAATGCTTCTATATTCTCGCTTATTTTGCGCACACCTGTTTTAAGAGAACAATTGCCGCGAACTAATAGTTTGATAATGACTCCGGCATTAGATGCTTCATACAACTTTTCAATTATTTTCTCATCAACTATATGATTAATTTTACAATAGATATAAGCAGGTAAACCTTTTTTTGCATTTTCAATTTCGAATTTAATCAGACTTATAATCTTTTTACGCATATACTGTGGTGCAACTATCAGTTGTCTGAAAGTAGGATACAAGTAAGGCTGCTCCAGAAAGTCAAATACATTCTCTACATCATCAACAATACCTTTATGAGCTGTCATCAATGTAAAATCAGTATACACATTTGCAGTACCTTCATGAAAATTACCGGTGCCTATACAAGCTAAATTTCCTTTGCGTGAGGTGATATGTGCAATTTTAGAATGGACTTTAAGACCTTCAACTCCTAGAATTACTTTAATGCCTGCATCCTGCATTTTTTTTGCCCAGTTTATATTGGACGATTCATCAAATCGGGCCAATAATTCAACAATAGCTGTTACTTTTTTGCCATTCATCGCGGCGCAAATCAACGCTTTTATCACTTTCGAGTTTTTAGCCAGTCGGTAAATGCTTATTTTAATTTCCTTTACTTCCGGGCTGATAGCACATTCGCGAAGCAGTCTGATAAAATTATCGAAACTGTGATACGGGCAATGTATATATTGAT
>CAIQOG010000130.1 GCA_903873355.1 uncultured Bacteroidales bacterium | reverse complement strand
TTACGATAATAGGCCAAACCACCATTTGAATTACGAAATCCTTTTGATAGAATATTAGAGAATCTGATTTTTACATTCTTGTAAATGTTATGGTCAACACTCAGGTTATAACCGCCTTTAGAATAATCATCATTGATATAAACTCCCTGATCGGTATAATAATTCGCACTCAGATTAAATAGGGTTTTTTCAGTTCCACTCGATACTGTAATAGTCGTATTATTAGAAATTGGTGATTTTCTGAATACAATATCATCCCAACGGGTATTTGTATTCCATGTGGTGGAAAGCTCCTGAATGGAAGGGTAATATACCCCTGTCGATGAAACTTCACCGATGTACATTGCTGGAAAACCACCGTTTATACGCGATTCGTTATTCAACGATGCCATTAATACCGGGTCACGCCACAAATTAAGTTGAGAAGTAAATTCAGAAGCAGTAACCTGCTGACTGATCTTTACGGTTGTTTTGCCAATTTTTGCTTTTTTGGTTGTTACCATAATAACACCATTGGCCCCACGTGAACCATATATAGCTGAAGCTGAAGCATCTTTCAGAACCTCCATACTTACAATATCAGCCGGATTTATTTGCTTCAGGTCGCCTGCATCACCCAAGGGGAAACCATCGACCACAATTAATGGTGCATTTGAACCACGCAATGAACTATTACCACGAATACGAACCGTTGCACCTGCTCCGGGATCTTGTGATGAATTGATTACCTGTAATCCGGCTGCACGTCCCTGAAGTAGTCCTTCGATTGAGTTGGCCGGAATACTCTTTAGTGCCTCAGCTTTAACCGAAGTTACAGAACCTGTAACATCACTCTTTTTTACACTACCATACCCTACTACCACAACTTCATTCATTGATACCGAAGATTCCTGCAAAACAATGTTCAACTCTCCTTTTCCCTTAACGACAACAGATTGCGATTCCATGCCTACATAAGAAAAGTCAATTATTGAGTTTTTTGGCAATTCATTTATATAAAATTTACCATTAACATCTGTTATTGTACCAATATTTGTCCCTTTTACTTTTACTGACACACCTATAATTGCTTCGCCTTTCGTGTCTTTAACAAAACCGGAAAGTCTAATTCCTGCTGTTTGTGCTAAAACTGAGGTAGTAGTACAAAGCATACTGAAAAGCATAAAACATATTGCCATTTTGAATGATAAAATACAATATATTTTGTTTTTTTGAAATCGTTTCATGTAATTACAATTATATATTTATTCAATAATCTCAACACAAAAGTAGCATTTCTTTAATCTGTTTTATTGTCTTTATTCGCTGATGAATGATACTTTTTTGAAAGAATGTTGATTGGATTTTTAAATTACTCTCTGAATTTGTTTTTTCAGATTTTTAACGGCAGGTGCTTCCGTCATAAAATTTAATAATTCGTGGATATTACAGGTAGCTACTCCAATATATTTATCAGCAGCACCGTAATATACAAAGAGAGTATCATTAATAATTACGTTGCCGGTGGGGAAAACACATCCGTTATAATAACCTTTGGTTTCATATTCAAGTTCCGGTTCGAGCAGACAATCGGGTGTACGAGCTATTATCTTTAATGGATTCTCTAAATCCAATAGCACAGCACCAACCCGATAATAACCAAGCCCTCCATTTTCAACACCGTGATAAAGTACCAACCAACCTTTATCGGTTTTCAATGGTGGTGTACTTCCTCCTATTTTTTCTTCCCAGGTACCTTCAATTCCGGTCATTAGCAAATGACTCTCTTTATCTTCCCAGTTTAAAATATCATCCGAGAATTTTATCCAGATTGATGGATATTTCACACCGTATTTTTTCCCAATATACTGTTTTGGACGATGTAATAAAGCATATTGACCATTAATTTTTTCAGGGAATAAAATAACATCCCTGTCATCCAATACCGGTGATGTTAAACGACCAAGTCGTCGGAAATTTTTGAAATCAGTTGTTACAGCCAACCCTGTATTTCCAATATTTTGCTTCACAGCTGCAGGTGCATCTTCCCCACATTCGGGCAAAAGAATTTCATCGTGACCAAAGTTCCAGTATTGACCCGGAGGATATGCACGATAAGCATAGGTTATATAAAATTCATTGTCAAACTTCACAATACGTGCATCCTCCACGCCGCCCGAATCGGGTCCGTTCTCGCTTGGTCCAAATACCGGCTTGTCCGACATGCGCTTAAAATGATAACCATCTTTGCTTGTTGCCAAACCAAAACGAATCACATGTTCGCTATCGTTTCCTGCAGCACGGTAAAGCATATAAAAAGTCCCGTTATCATAAATCACCCCCGGATTACAGGTTACCAAACTTTCCCATTCATTTGATTCTAGTGGTGAAAGAATTGGGTTCTGTTTAAATTTTTCAAATTTCATGCGTCAAATATTATTGGAATTATATAAAATCTTTAGTATTCGATATTAGCTGAAATATACCCAGATTACAGCACAGCATCCTAACAAAATTGCCGCCCATACCCGATAGTTGCTATGCCATGCTACAGATTTCAACTGCTGAGTCTCTTTTTTGAAATCCTGAATGGAAAAAGTGGTTTCGGCTAGTTTTTCTTCAGCTGGTTTTGCAAAAAACAAACTTGTAATGTAAATAACTACCAGGCTGAAAACAAACAAATAAGGTACAATGAGTAAAAAATGAAGATGTCCGAAAATGCTTGTTTTAAAGAAAACCATGGCAACAGCAATTGCCAAACCTGACATTAATCCTACAAAAGCTCCAGTTCCATTTACTCGTTTATTAAAAATACCAATGATAAATGCGGCTACAATAGGTGGAGCGATATAGGATAGCATTTCCTGATAATACTTAAGCAACGAGCCAAACTTCCCTATTTGTGGTGCCCAAAATGCTGCCAACACAATTACAACTACTGAAGCAATTTTACCAACCCGAACTAATTTCTGAGAATCAGCTTTTTTGTTGAATTTGGAGTAAAAATCCATTGTAAATAAGGTGGCAGTTGAGTTTAGTATAGCACTAAGTGTGGCAGTTAGCGCGGATAAAAGTGCTGCAAGTAAAACGCCCAACAAACCAATTGGCATAAGTTTCAATACCATGGTAGGGTAAACCATATCCGGTTTTTCTAATCCGGGAAATAAATTACGGGAGATGAGTCCTGGAATAGCAATAATAAATAATGTACTTAGTGTGAGAAAACCTGTGAAGAGTACCCCTTTTCGTCCTTCGTCTAACGATTTTGCACTCAATACGCGCTGCACCAGCGTTTGATTATTTGCCCAAAAATATAAACCCAACACAGGCATTCCCACAATTAATCCCAACCAAGGTGTAGCGGTGTCGGTAAGCGGACGAATAAGTTTTATTAGGATATCGTGAGAAGCAACTAAATTGTAGAAATAATCACTTCCTAAATGGAAACACATGTAAGTAAGTAACATGGAACCAATAATTAAAACCACTGCTTGTATTAGCTCTGTATTAATAACTGACGAAAGACCACCCGGAATAGAGTAGGAAGCTGCAATAAGTGCAAAAATTATAATAATGAGCTGTAAATCAGCACCAGGAAATAAAAGTTTAATTATTAAGGCTGCAGCATAAAGCGCTCCCGCAGCATCCAAAAAGATATTTCCTATAATACATATCCCTGAGAAATAGTAGCGCGAACGCTGATCGAAACGTCTCTCAAGAAATTCAGGAATTGTAAATATATTTGATTTTATATATAGAGGCAGAAGGAATAACGCAAAGAAAACCATAACCACTGTACCGGTAAGATTGTAATTGAATACTGCTAAACCGGTATCGTAAGCATCGCCCGATTGACCGATAAGTGTTGTGCTCGAAATGCTGGCCGCAAACAGCGATAATCCAACGATCCACCAGGGCATGGAACGTCCGGCAAGAAAATATGATTTCGAGTCTGAGCTGTTACCTTTTTTCAGACCCCACCATATGATAAATGACAGATATACAACTACTATTATCAGGTCAATAATTCCAATTGAGAAAGTATCCATTTTATTTTAAATTTAAGTACATTTTTATCACGCAACAAAACTACAGGTATTCATGCTGTTTTTTGTGTGTTTTTTTGCTCATTAGTTGTATTATTTTGAAATGTGTATTGTTGTATATTGATATTTCATACATTTGCAAAATCAAATCAATACATCCTATAATAATTCAACTTTATTTATATGAATGATATACAAAAAGAAATCACCCCTATTTCTGCCGAAGACTTATTCATTGTATTGAATCATCCTAATGCAGATTTTGATTACCCTGTTCATTATCATTCCGATTATGAGATTAATCTTGTGCTTAATGACAAGGGAAAACGAATTACCGGAGACTCTATCGAGCCATTTAATGAGTTGGATTTGGTCATGATTGGTCCAAATCTTTCGCATGCATGGCGTGGTGAAATTATAAAGGGTAACCATGTCATTACAATTCAGTTTTCGGATCAGATTCTAAATTTCCCTATGCTTCAAAAACGCATGTTTTCTTCTATTAAACAACTTCTGATAGATTCACAACGCGGATTGACTTTTTCATATGAAACAAAATTACAAATCAGCGTTAAGATATTGCAACTTACCAAAATGCAGGGTTTTCACACTGTGCTTGAATTTCTTTCCATTCTTTACGATTTATCAATTGCCGACCGGCATGTTTTGGTAAGCAATATTTTCGATACAAAAGATACTATTCGTTCATCCAAAAGTCGCCGGATTGCCAAAGTGTGCGATTACCTCGAAAACAATCTTGAAGAAAACATTAAACTTTCCGACGTATCTTCACTTGTAAACATGTCGGATTCGGCTTTCAGTCACTTCTTTAAGAAAAAAACAAATTGTACCTTTATTGATTATATCACCAACCTACGCATTGCCCGTGCCTGTCAAATGTTATCTGAAACCAGTAACACTGTTGCTGAAATATGCTATTCATCGGGCTTCAATAATTTATCCAATTTCATACGCATTTTCAAAAAGAAAAAAGGGATGACTCCGAATGAATACAGACTGTTTCTGAAACAAATGTTGATTAAATATTAAGAGACAACCTTACGACAAAGAATCGACATCCTTTGAATGATTTCATACAAAGGAATGCCGATTCATTCAACAAATTTATTTTATCAACTTGTAACTTTTGTTGCCATCAACCACCAGAACATAAATACCTTTTTCCAATTGACTGGTATTTATTACAGCTTTTTCTGTAGTCTTCAGTTTATTTATAAGTATTCCTAATGCATTATAAATTTCAATGCCCGATACCGCTCCTTCTACAGAAATTTGATCACAAAAGTTTGTTGGATAAACTTTTGTTTCAGCTGAAACAGTTCCTGAATTTGCTGTAGTCATATTATCAACATATTCTTCTATTTTCATACTGTTAATGTATGCATACGCTACTGAAGGCGTGGTAGTAATGGTGGTTAAGGAAATTGCCCCCGTACCATCAGGTTCAATCAATCCTGAAGTATAAACTGTACTATTGTTACCATAATAAGTCACAGCTTGCGTATTTGAACCGGATGAAGTCAACGTATAACTAACATTTAATGTTGTTGGATAGACTGTTGCCGCATCGATATAAACTGTTCCACCCAAACCTGTGACCGTAGAGCTTTGCAAAGTACCTACTGATGGTGCACCGGCACCCTGAAGGGTGTATTGGGCGGCACGGTCGGTGTTAGAGTTTCTTGATCCAAAAATTTTGAATTTGTATTTTTTAGCTGTATTTAATCCTGAGAATGTAATTACAGGACCATTACTTGTATTACCGGTAAAGATGTAATCTTCCGTAGCAGTTGCAATGGCTAATTCGCTGTTGCTACCAAATTGCGATGCATAAGGGCTTAACAGACCACC